>DALTVZ010000063.1 GCA_029987315.1 Methanocorpusculum sp. | reverse complement strand
GTTCTGGGAGTGCTTTTATCTGTGGTGGTCAGTGGTCAGTGGTCAGTGGTCAGTGGTCAGTGGTCAGTGATCAGTGATCACTGTCTTTTGACTGATAGATGATGCTCCCTGTTTTTTTTGTTTTCATTTTTTCAGACTTGACAGTAGCTATATATACTTTTAGAAAGAAAGAATTACAACAAGATTATTTCGGCAGTCTATCTCTCACGAGGAGAGAGTACGGCTGGAAATTTGCTGGGGCTTCTTTTTTTTTCTGTTTTGCAGGTGACCACTGACCACTGACCACTGACCACTGATTTCATCCGGTGGGCTACAGTTGTTTTGAGTTTTTAGGAAATTTTTATTATCCTAAAGGTCCAATAAAAGAGTGTCTGTTCCTGTTCTTTCCTTCTAACGTGAGAATCGGGCAGACATCCTTTTTGTTTTTGGTTGCGTTTTTGAGATGTTTCTCCGGAGGTTTTACCCTCATACTATTGTAGGGCGTCTGGGAGAGATGATGGTGCGTGTTTTTGTTAGCGAATAGGTGCGAATATGATTAGGTGAGCAGTTAGTTGGTTGGGTGTGGCTTTATTAGGAAAAAAACCGCGAATCTCCGCGAATTAACGCGAATCGCATTTTTCTTGCGCCGTCGTGCTCTGCTCCGGCTTATCGCCTACGCAGGAATCGCACGCCGTCTGGAAAAATGCTGTTGGAAAAACCGACGTGTCGGTTTTTCTATCCTTGTAATGTTTTTTCCTGATTCCATTGTGAGATGTATCAAAGATGAATTATAAAATCATAGATATACGTTTTTCACTCAATTATCTATTCTCCACCGAATCAGTATATCCATTGAACCTCCTCAGAGATCCTGACAATATTTACAATAGATTAATCGAGGCATACGTCCTAAAGAAATTCATTGTAAATGTGTGTGGTATCATGAATATTAAAAAGAGATTCCTGTCTTTGCTTGTTCTTTTTCTGATTATGACCTTTTTTGTCGGAGGTGTTTCTGCATCTTCAACGATTACGATTGAAACGGAGAAAGAATCATATTATCTTGAAGATGATGTGGTGTTTACCGGTACAAACACTTTCTCGGAAAATGTCTATCTATTTATCAAAGGAGTCTACCTCCAACAAACCTATCTCTCTACCGTAACTGTTTCTGACGATGGCACATGGACAACTACTTTTGATCTAATAGATTATCTCAACTTAGAGGTAGGGGCCTACACGATTTATGCTGCATCTGAAGTGGATGTCGTGTCCGGTAAGCCAACAATAAATCGTACCAGTCCATATGCAACTGAGGTCATCTATTTTAAGGAGCCATTTATTTCTGCATTTGCAGATTCTTCCACTGTTGCTCAGGGAGAAAATATTCAGGTCTCAGGTATTGCATTGGGAAGACCCAAGCTAATAATGTATTATGTCTTTGGTCAAAACAGATTTGAGTCTTCAACCGCCTCAGTCAATAATGACGATTCATTCTCCCTACAAATAGATACCGACACCTATTCAGCAGGTCAGTATTTCCTTGTAATCCAGCATCCGATGTTCGACGGATCATTCAACGTCGGTCCGGTACCAGCCGAGAACGGCGGATACGATATCAAAATGAATGCTAATGGGGCTTACACCTCAGGGGACGCCGTGCTTCTGTTCAACATCCTGGGCAGTCAAAGTGCAAATGCTGCTGAAGCACTCTGTTACGCACTTGACTCTCAGAATATCGATGATACCTACGCAAAGCTCACGTTCGTAGTGGAATCACCATATCTAACAGTAAATTCATTTTCCTCCTCATATACTAAAGGGGAGCTGATAGAGATCACCGGTACAGCTAACCCAGTCACTGATCTTAACTACTACATCTTTGGTCAGGATACATTTTTTACTGGAACCATTCCCGTCACATCCAACAGACAATATTCTCTGAGAATATATTCCGACACCGTTGAAGGGTATGATTTTTTTGTTGTCATTCAGCATCCAATGTATGACGGCGTGTTCAACGTTGGTCCGGTATCAACTGCCACACGCGGATATGACATCAAGATGGATGCAACTGGTGGATATACCTCGGCTGATGCTGTAACTTTATTCAACACCTTATACCGACAGGGTGAAAACGCTGCTGAAGAACTCTGCCAAGCAATCAGCTCCCAAGACATTGATGATATCTGGGCAAAACTTTACTTCAGTGCCTCTTCAAACCCACCCGATCTGGTGTTAACACCGGGATATGTCCTGCAGTCTTTGACGGTGAGCCCGGAATATTCTCCAGCAGTAACAGAGGGAACACCAGTATCTGTTAATGCACAATTGACTATTGCCAAAGATTCCATATCCACCTCTGAAAGTCTCAGATTCATTACCGATCTTCGCCAGTCAACATCCTGGACCATTGATGTGTATAAAGGAACAATGATCAACAATCTGCTAAGTGAAGATGCATTCATAACTACATTGGCCTCCAGTAGTTTCGCTTATACTATCTCCGGTTTTGTTCTGGATTATGACCAGCCAATCACTTTAGTAATCAAACTCACCGGACTATATCCGGCAGTATCTGACAATATCACAGCACTAAAGATTGACGGTCCGGACTTTACCTACTCCTATCTGTATGGCCCGACACAATCAGTCCCATCTTTTGGTGATGAACTGAAATTACAACCCGGTTGGAACTTCATCTCCGTTCCAAAGACCCTCAATCAAACGGCAAACACCGCCGGGGCACTCTTTGGATCTGTGGACACAGATGATAAAAATATTCTTGGTTACAACACCCAAACAAAATCCTGGATCCCATTACGTGCAGCGGACATCATTCAGCCCATGACCGGTTACTGGATCTATGCGGCAACTGGAACCACTATTTCTTTCACCTATCCTTCGGCTCCGACGTCTCCCTCTGTGAAAACCCTCTCTCCCGGATGGAACGCCGTCGGTCTCTCTGCCGGTGAATCCACCTCAGCCAAGACCGCTCTTACCGGGACCAGCTGGCGAACACTCATCCCCTGGAACCTTGCGGGAACAAAGTATGACACCGCGATCGTCAACGGTGGTTCGAATGCCAACAGTCCTGATCGCCTTATGACCATTAAAAACGGATACTGGCTGTATGCCGATGCACAAAGCACACTTGTAGGACTCACCGCATGACGACCATGAGAAAACTTCTCATCACCCTCCTCCTTATTATCGTTCTCTGTGTCGGAGTCGTCGGGGCCGACTCTCCCTCTGCTCCTCTTCTCCCAGCCCAATATTATGGAACTGCTTTTACAGCAAACGGCGGGGATGTTCCCCCTGGGACCGTTATCACCGCTGAACTTGATGGGGTCCTCTATACATACACCATGACCTCGTCCGGCAAAATCGGAGAAGCCGGGACCTTTGGAAATAAATTCATCATATCCCCGGTGAGCTCATCACCCGAAGGAAAAACCATAACCTTCAAAGTCGGCAGCGTTCTCTCCCCGCAAACCAGTACATTCTCCTATGGTACATCTGCAAGACTTGCATTGACATTTGGGATCGATGTCACATCTCCGGACACCACCACCGGAAAAAATCTCGCAAGCCAGTCATCAGTCATCATCACTAACAACTCTGTGCCCGCTGGCTTTTTGCTTCCGATAACCGACGTTCCGGCGGCAAAACAACCAAACCTCCCCCCCGTTCCGTCCGGATCATCTGTATTCAAACTTATAGACATAACACCGGTCAACCCCCCAGCCGGACCCTATACGATCATCTATACCTTCACTCTTACCGCCGCCGATCTTAACGATCTTAAAACCACAAAAGACAAGATCGTTGTGCTCCATCACAACGAACGGACAAATATCTGGGAAACAGTCCCCATCTACATCAAGATAGAGAACATAGACGGTTCTGTGACCTACGATGCATGGCTGAGCAGCTTCTCAGCTTTCATGATCGCCTCAAGTCCCACTGCATCAACGGCTCCTTTCACACCCGGCGGCTCAACTGGAGGCCCCGTCACCAATGTGCCGACCACTTCTGTTACGGCTCCCGTGACCCCGATCCAGACACCTAATACCATACAGACCCAAGCTCCAACGACCGTTGCCACACAGCCCGGAGCGAGCGGTGTTCAGGTCATCCCGTCTGCACCTATAACAGAAGGGACGGATAGCGGTTTGGTCACCATTCTCTTCGTGGTCATTGGGATACTCACAGCGATCATCCTCATCATCGGGGCGGTCTGGTTCATAGGGAAAAGAAAGAACCGTAATTATCTCTAAATCTTTTTTTAATTTATTATTCTGCAAATCAATGTCGAAATGCAGGTATATGCAATGATATTGTGAAATAATACAGTCATTTATATTACAATTTAAAAATTAGGCCTCGTTTCTTCACCGCAGAAAAGCCGGACCTTTAAAAAAAGGACCGATCGGCCCAATCACGCTAGTGATAAATCAGCCACGCATAAAACAAAAGAAAAACCGGCACGCCGGTTTTTCCTATAGCATTTTCCCAGACGGCGTGCGATTCCTGCGTAGGCGATGAGCCGGAGCAGAGCACGACGGCGCAAGAAAAATGCGATTCGCGTTAATTTGCGGAGATTCGCGTTTCTTTTTTCCTGCGTCAGCACTTATCCAATACACAAAATCAAAACACATTCAAAAAAAGAAACTTCCTATCTCTTAAAAAAAGAGGATATTTCACCGTCTTTTAGTTCTCGATCAGAAGAACAGATAGCTTGCCGGGTTGAACAGGCTGTAGAAAAGCCGAACGAACTCTTTGATGATATCAATTGGAGCTGGGACCACGACCTCACCCATTGGTGCTGTGGAAAGTGAGGTGGTGGTCAGTCCATTGGTCTGGATCACTGTGGGGGTTGTTGTAGCAATCGGGTCATTGACGTAAATGGATTTAGAATAAGAGTTTGTAGCCCCCGCACTGTCAATGACCGTCAATTTAACGATATAGGTCCCTGCTTTGGTAAAGGTGAATGACGGATTCTGCAGCATCGAGGATCCTTGACCGCCAAAGTCCCATATCCATTGTGTGGGGGATCCTGCCGACTTATCAACGAACAAAACGTTCATAGGTGCAGTTCCTGATTCGGATGAGGCGGTAAAAGATGCCGCCAGTCCAATTTTATTTACCGTGATCACAATTGTATCGTATATATCCCCACTGGCATTGTTGGCCTTAAGTTTTGCCGTATAAGTTCCCGGGGTCGTGTATGTGTGCGTGAGGAACCCGTTCATATAAGAAAGGGCGGCAGACTCTTTATCGCCATAATCCAATGACACTGGGGTGGCATTGGCTATCTTATAGGTGAATTTCACCGTCAGCGGCACTGTACCTGAGGTGGTATTTGAAGAAAGTGAGACACTTGAAATTTTCTTTTCTTCGGTTTTCGGGAAGTTGTGGGTGACGGTGAGCCGTTGTGTTGTTAGATCTACTGAAACATTTGTTAAATTGATGATATTTCCGTTCAGCGTGACCGTAGGTTTCGTTGAATTGAACACATACTCGGATGCGTTTTGGATCGTGATGGTAGCGGTGTATGGGGTATTGTCTGCAAACGTGGATACAGAAGGTGACCAGGATACTGTTGGGCGAGCTCCTTCGTCCGAGACAGATACTGTAGTATCAGGAGTCGCACCGAACACTGGGGCTTCAAGCCCGGTTACGGAGATGGAGGTGATATTTGTATATTTAACAGGCGCCGGATCGGTCTTGGGATAAGTGACTGTAATATTAGCTTTTGTACCATCTTCATTTGGTACAAGTACAGGAGTTCCCCCATTAGCAGAAACATATGTAGCTAATGTCAGTCTATGATCTGTCGCAGCACTTACCATAAATTCTGCTTTATAACTTGTATCATAGCTAAAGTTGCCGATTAGCTCACTCCCACTCGCTGTTTTCCAGGTGATAATTGATGGGCCAGTTACGCTGCTAACTGGAGTTGAACTAACAATAGTTGGCGGTGTTGTTATGGAAGCATTGTTTGCATCTGGGATTGTTATCCCTGAGATTGTGATTGACTCTATTTTTGTTCTTGAATCGGCAGTTGCAACAAATTCCTTAGTAATAGTAAGAGTACTTGTAGTTTTTAGAATGTTGGATGGATCAACAGTATTTCCATCAATCTTTATAGAAGGGAGGTCAGTCGTATTGAAACTAAAACCGTCTGCAACACTAACGACGATAGTCGCGGCGTATACCGCGTTTCCCAAAAAAACTGATGAGACCGTAGGATCCCAAGATATACACACTGAGGTACTGCTTGCATCCGTCGTTATATCATCTGAAGTTATCGGAGACGCGCCCGTTTCTGGAGATACAATCCCCGTTATTGCAATAATAGGGCAAGTTGAAGAATTAAGTTCACTCTCCGCACTCACTGCTCCCACGCATCCCATGATAAGGAACACCGCGAGAAGCACCAATAAACATCGTTTTAACATCATTTTTATAACCTCATCCTACATCGATCCAAGCGCAAAGACCACCACATACACGATCACAACGCCAAGCAGCCCCGCAAAAAGAGCATGCCCTGCCCGCATATTCTGCCCTGCCGAAAGACCCGCCCCCGTCACCACAGCCGACCATATGCCAGCCGCGATCGTTCCGAGAACTGGGATCCAGCCGATCACCGCATACGAAAGCGTACTTCGCATAACGATCGCCATGATCTCTGAAAACCGCACACCCGGCTCACAGACCCGTGACGCGATCCCGGTCACCACAGCCTGGATCATCACACACACGAGCCAGATCCCGTACAGGATAGCTACAAAAAGCACCAAAAGTAGGAGGTCATTCTGCAACGCCGAAAAGATCGGGAAATCCTCCGGCGACATCCGAAGGATCGAGGGGATCGCATACGCGATCATCAGAACAGAAACCACCGCCCACAAAGCTCCTGACAGGAGAAACAGCGCCAAAGCATCCCTTGGGCTCTCATGCAGATAATAGGAAAACGCATCCGAAGGCCGGGTCAAAAATCCGATTGCCCCGCCGTTATATGGTACCTTCTCTCTTCTCTCTCTCTTCTCCCTTCTTTCCCGGGGCGCCGATCTCTCTCTTCGAGCAGGTGAACGGGAGGTCTCCACCGGCGGATGCAAAAGCGTGCCGCACAGACCGCACACCTGATCGTCCACATGGTTCCTTGCCCCGCAGGCAGGACAGTACATATCCTGAGGATTCCTCTGCACAGAAGGAGCCACCGTCGTCACCGAATACTGCCGCGACTCCTGGACATGCATCGAGGTCGCCTCATCCGGGATGATCTCGGAGAGCCTCTGCATCCACAGCTCGCGGTCCGGCATACCAGAGAAAAGAAGATGCATCTCCTTCCCCCCGTCCCTTCCTCCGATCTGCAGAGCAATACCCGGCTCTCCCACCTCTCCCGCAAGACGGATCGCCCGTGAAAGCGAGTTCAGTGCGAACCCTCCCATGATCGCGGTTTTTCCCTCGACCACCAGCCTCGTGTTCGTCAGATGCAAAGTCACAAAGTTTCGTTTGATCCGGACCCCTCCCGTTGTGAGGACCACCCGCTCTCCAGCCTCCGGCGAAAAGATCCCGGTGCAGGTCACCACCGACGGCTCAGGAGCGGCCGAAAGCATCGCATGCCGGACCGGCAATCTCTCTCTCAGATCCCGCATCCAGGCATTCCTGGCCGACTCAGTTGGGAACGAAAGCACCATCTGCTTAGAGCCGTTCTGGGATCCGACAGAAAGAGCGATCGCCGGCTCTCCCGCCTCGGTCTCAAAATCTGCGGCATCCATCAGCTCCGCGATAGCAAATTCCCGCCCGATCTTCCCCGTAGTATTTTGAAGGATCATCCGGATATTCGTCAGATATATGGTATAAAAGGTATTTTTCACCCGAACGCCCGCTGTTTCGATCACCACCGACTCGCCCGAGACAAAGTCCGGTCGAACGCTGCTTGCAGGAACATCTGGGGCACGCATGACCGGTCTGCTCCCCTGCCTAGGTGCAGCATGCCGCTCAGGATGCGCCGTGGTCGCTGGTCGTGCAACCTCTCTTTTTCCTTCAGAAAACGGTTTTTCCTCACCGGTGACCTTCGCGATCTGATCCGTCCATGCCTCCTGCTCCCCGGCCTTGAACACATTCCCTACAGGAAATCCCCAGATCATCTCCTTTTGTCCGTCCGGTGTCGAGACGACTAGTCTTAGACCTGGTTCGCCTGTTTCCAGCTTACAGGGGCCGGCAGAAAAGATACTGCTCACCTTGAACTCTCTTGGTGAGGGGCCTCCCTCGATGATCAGCCGCTCGCTTGTTATGGTGGCATAAAACTCTCGGTTCTTTACCAATATCGGTGATGCGTAATGCTGAACTTCGTTTGCGTGCATCTCAATGGGAGGCATAAATCAATGGGTTATTTGTATCTCTTCAGAACTATTTATAGATGTCAACTTGTTGTACGATGATTTAATACGTTTGCGGGCGTATTTTGATAGTATGACTGAAAAATCCTGTCCGTTTTGCGGTAACTCATTTGGGTCACTCTTAGGAAAAGGAATATTGATGATCATCCTCGGTCTCCTGATGATGATCTTCACCCTTGGTTCACTGTTCGTCACCGAGGTCCTGCTCGCTATCCTGCTTATCTTCATCGGTATCACTCTTTTGGCCTCCGGAAAAACCTTCTTTGGTGATGTGAAACGCACATGGTGGGTCGTCGTTCTCGGTATCGTAGTGATCATCATTGGTTTCCTGTTCCTGTTCTTCCCCGGGATCATGCTCGTCTATGCAATGTACGTTCTTGCGGCCGCTGCCCTTATTGGCGGACTGACCGACGTTGCCCTTGCGTTGATGGGAAAATCCTCTCAGGTCAACCGTGCTCTTATCGCTATCTCCGGTATCCTCGCCATCATCCTTGGTGCCCTGTTCCTGATCAACCCGATCGTCGGGGCTTTCACCATCTACCATGTCACAGGTATTTTCTTCTTTGCCTTTGGTATCATCGCGATCATGGAAGCATTCATAGCAAGATCCGCTGCCAAATAATAGCTGAGGAAATTCAGCTTTTTTTTATTTCCCTTTTTTCGTTCTGCTGTTTGGTGTTGTAATCGAGCATACCATTATGTGCGATGTTGACAAAAGCTAAACATATGAAGCAGAAGCAACTCGGCTTTCAGATCGACCGGATAACGATCCGCGGATTTCGGTCGATACGGTCCTGCGATCTCAAACTGCATGAAATAAATATCCTTATAGGAGCAAACGGCGCCGGAAAATCAAATTTTCTCTCGGTTTTCTCCATGATGGAGCAGATGTTTGCCAAACGTCTACAGAGGTATGTCGCCTATAACGGCGGCCCTGATTCGCTTCTTTGGTACGGCAGACAGGAGACCGAGATGATCGGTGTCGGATTGTACTTCGGGAACCACGGATACGGTTTCGATCTCCGACCCACCAAAGACAACCGGCTGATGTTCGAGAACGAATGGTTCTCTTTGGATCTGCAAAAAGAGCCCAAGTCACTTGGATCCGGACATATGGAGTCTCTTTGCGAATCCGGTGCCGGAGCATTCATAGATAAGTGTGCGCTGAAACATGTTCATCAGTGGATAGTCTACCATTTTCGGGACACAGCAGACAATGCCCGGGTCAAACAGATCAATGCGATCAACGACAACATCGTGTTAAGACCTGACGCAGGCAACCTTGCCGCATGTCTCTATCTCATGAAGCACACAGCCCCGAACAATTATCAGAGGGTCAGAAAAGTTGTCCAGCTCGTAGCTCCCTTCTTCGATGATTTTATCCTTCGGCCCACGCCCGAGAACCCTGATATGATCGAGCTTGAATGGTCCTCGACCCATGGGAGCATGCCGTTCAAAGCCGCCACCCTCTCCGACGGGACCCTTCGATTCATCTGTCTTGCTACGCTGCTTCTTCAGCCTGTCGAGAACATCCATGAGATGGTGCTCCTTGAGGAGCCGGAGCTGGGTCTTCACCCCTATGCCCTCTATCTGCTTGCGTCTTTGATCAAATCCGCAAGCCTCGTGAAGCAGATCATCATCTCTACGCAGTCGGCCATTCTGCTGAGCGAGTTTGAGCCAAAGGACATCATCATCGTCGACTGGCAGGAGGATGCCTCGAGCTTGCGCAGGCTAGAGGATGAGGAGGATCTTCAGAACTGGATATCTCTGGATTATTCTCTTGGGGAGCTCTGGGAGAAGAACATCTTCGGCGGGAGACCTCAGTAAGGATGGTCATCCTGCTCATCTCCTGTGAAGGGTACACCGAGGAGGTTTTTATCAAGCGGCTTATGGCTAGTGAGATGGCACATCTTGGCATCACGATCATCCCTATCATTGTGATGACCTCGAAGACCAAGTCAGGTTATGTGTGCAGAGGGGGATGCTCGTCCTATGATAAGATCAAAAGGGATGTGCTGAATCTGTGCAAACGAAAGAGTGCGTATGTTACGACGATGTATGATTTCTATAAGTTCCCGGAGATCCCGGGATTTCGGGAGTCTTATGATCTGGCGACCCCTCTTGAGCGGGTGACCGAGCTGGAAGAGGCGTTTTCAAGGGATATCGACCGGGAAAATTTTCATCCCTATATCCAGCTGCATGAGTTCGAGTCATTGCTGTTTTCGGATCCTTCAGCCTTTTCCGTCTGCGGGATGACGAAAACCCAGGTGCGAAAACTTGCGGCTGTTCGAAACGACTTTCCTCCCGAGGAGATCAACGGCGGGGAGATGACCGCACCCTCTAAACGGATCATTCGGGTGAATCCCGGGTATCAGAAACCGACCGACGGGTTGACGGTCGCACGGGAGATTGGTCTAGAGAGGATGAGCGTCGAGTGTCCGCATTTTGGGGAATGGGTGGCATGGATCAAAACACTTCCTGAGCAGGCGAAGAAAGCAGGGAGTGAGCGGTAGATTCGTTAAGAACGATTCTCTGTATCTCGGTAAAAATCAGGCAGCCTGCTTTTGATGAAAGTTGGGATCCGAATCGTTTTATTTTGTGTTTTGGATCACCTGTTCCACTCTTCTGCGTATCTCCTCAGGAGAGAGGGGGATATTAGGTGATGCCGAGTTCTTTGGTCGGATAAGTAGATGAACAAACGAAACACCCTTGGATACGGCGCGTGAAATCTCCTC
>DALTVZ010000062.1 GCA_029987315.1 Methanocorpusculum sp. | reverse complement strand
TGGAGTGTATTTTGTGGTAGACTGGAATTTAATTGGAATTCTTGCCGCTTTTATCATTTACTTCGGTGTAATGATCTATATCGGCTTCTATTTTATGAAGAAAAATAAGACGGCAAGCGATTATATCCTTGGCGGACGAAAGCTTCCGGCTCTGGTATCTGCTATGTCGGCAGAAGCATCAGATATGAGCGGATGGCTGCTTCTGGGTCTCCCAGGCATGGCATATGCGTTTGGGTTGTCCTCAGCAGGCTGGACCGCGATCGGTTTAGCGATCGGTACCTATCTGAACTGGAGGTTCGTAGCAAAACGATTACGGGTGTACACCCACAGAGCAGATAACTCACTCACGCTTCCCGAGTTCATCACGAACAGATTCAAGGAAAAACGGGGCCTGATCTCTGCGATCGGATCCATTTTCATTCTGGTCTTCTTCATCATCTACACCTCGGCCCAATTCGTTGCAGGAGGAAAACTTTTCAGCTCTCTTGTCACGATCTATAATCTTGATCTGAGCTTTTTAGGAAATCCCGATCTTGGGATGATCTATATTATCGGGATCCTCGTCTGTGCCCTGATAGTTGTCTCGTACACGTTCACCGGCGGATTCAAAGCCGTCTGTCTTACAGATACCATCATGGGATTTTTGATGCTCGCAGCCCTGATTTTGGTGCCGGTGATCGCCCTTGTTCTTCTCTTTTCCGATGGAGGAGCAGGTCTTTCAAGTCTTGATCCAAGAACATTCTCTCTCTTCTGGGAGTATGATCCCTCAAATGGTGTCTTTGAATTCGTATCGGTCTTCACGATCATCTCAGGACTTGCCTGGGCTTACGGATACTTTGGTCAGCCGCATATCCTGCCAAGATTCATGGCGATCGCAAAGCCAGAAGATATTCCAAAAGCACGCCGTATCGCTATGGTCTGGGTCATCATCACACTCACTGGAGCAATATTTGTAGGACTGGTTGGTCAGGTATTGTTCCCTGACCCGGCAGCGCTCGTTGGATTCGACCCAGAAAAGGTCTTTATCTTTATGGCCGGAGATGTGTTTGGATCACTGCCGTTTATCGCAGGTCTCATCTATTGTGGTGTGCTTGGCGCTATCATGAGTACTGCTTCATCGCAGCTTCTCGTCGCAGCATCCGCTATCTCTCAGGATATTTACAAAAACATCATCAACAAGAAGGCATCAGATAAGAGTCTTCTTATGGTCTCAAAAGGAACCGTTCTTGTTGTAGCAATCTTTGCACTGTTCATCGCATTCCTTGGAAATGCCACGGTATTCAACATCGTTTCAAATGCCTGGGCTGGATTTGGTTGTACGTTTGGATCGGTCATCCTCGTCGGTCTCTTCTGGAGACGGATGAACTGGCAGGGAGCTCTTTCAGGGATCATCGTCGGAGGGGTCGTGTCCTTTACATGGGGGACGTTCCTTACGTCGGTCACGGGTCTCTATGAGATGGTCCCGGGTGTTATCGCAAGTTTACTTACGATCGTGATCGTTACGATGCTCACGAAAGAACCAGAAAAAGAGGTTCTCGATACCTTTGACGCATATGTTAAAGAGATCGGTAATGAAAGAACCTAATTTTTTTTTTTAAATTATTCAGATTTTTTTTGGATCCCTCTTGAAAGGATCCGAAGGTTATCTTTGAAATATTTGAAACAGCACTGCTAATTATTTTTTTTCTCCACAGACCAGAAGCATACATTTTTATCATTTATAAGAGAGAAGCATACTATAACTATGATCAAGGTTGCAGTCAATGGGTACGGAACGATTGGAAAGCGTGTCGCCGACGCAGTTTCATGTCAGCC
>DALTVZ010000061.1 GCA_029987315.1 Methanocorpusculum sp. | reverse complement strand
GCATTTTCCGGAATAAAAAATACTGAATATCCAATAGTTGAGTTGGAGACAGCTGTTATCACACGGATATCCACGCTTACATTAGGGGATCGGGTCTGTATCGATACATGCTCTCTTCTTAAACAAGGCGAGGGAATGCTCATTGGCTCCCAGTCCTCCTGCCTCTTCCTCGTCTGCTCGGAAAGTTTTGAAAGCGAGTACGTCAGCTCCCGGCCGTTTCGGGTGAATGCCGGCGCTGTTCATTCCTATATTCTCTGTCCTGACGGCACGACAAAATATCTATCTGAGATCTCCAGCGGAAGTGAACTACTTTCCCGAATGCCTGATGGGAGTCTGCGGACCGTTAATATCGGCAGAGTGAAGATCGAGGTTCGCCCTATGCTCTACATCGAGGTAAAAGCCGGTGAAAAGACATACTCCGTGGTTCTTCAGAATGCCGAAACCATACGTCTTGGAACGCCTCTTGGAGCCGTTTCTGTATCTGATCTCTGTTTGGGCGATCAAGTGTACGTAAGGCTTGAAAGCGGGGGTCGTCACTTTGGACATACGATGGCCGAGACAATCTGCGAAAAATGACGTTGAACTGTGCGGTCATTTTAGCAAAAAATGAAGAAGAAGCACGCCTCCTTGCGTCAGAGGCAATCACTAAAGGAGCAGAGGCTCTTGAATTTCGGCTTGATGCATTTCAGGTCCTTCCCAAATCCCTCTCATTTTTTGCGTCAGAAGTTCCATCCGTAGCTACCTTCAGGTCCCCTTTTGATGAGGTTCGAAAGGACGTCTTTCTCCAGGCGCTCGCATCCGGTGCCAAATATCTCGATATCGAATCGGATTCTGTTCTGAGGAATCTGTTCCCAAAAGATCATGTCATTTGCTCCTATCATGACTTTGAAAAAACTCCTTCCTTAGATGATATTCTTGCCATCTTCAAAGATCTCCGTTCTTCAGGGATCCCTAAAGCTGCGTTTATGGTTAGGGGACCGCAAGACCTTCTTACGATCTGGGATGCTGCGTCGATCCTTAGGAAGATGGATTTGCCGTTCATTCTCATAGGTATGGGAGCCGCAGGAGAAATTACCCGTCTCCGGTCTTCTGATCTTGGTTCAATGTTCAACTACTGCGCTCTAAAACCGGAGCTTGCGTCAGCCCCGGGTCAAGTCACTCTCGAGGAAATGATCAGGCTCGGGACCGATCCGATTGTTACAGCAATAACCGGGCACCCTCTGACCCACACATCTTCGCCCGAGATCCATAATGCCGCCTTCAAAGCCGCGAATATCTCCGGTCGGTATGTGAAGATCCCGGCAACCTCTGAGGGTCTGCATTTAATTCCGGATGTTATCAAAAATTATCGGATCACCGGCATGAATGTGACCATTCCGCATAAAGAATCCGTTATCCCTTTGCTACAGAGGATCGACCCACTCGCCAAGTCCGCCGGGGCGGTGAATACTATCAGGAACTCCTCCGGCAGTCTCGAGGGATATAACACCGACATCCTCGGTATCGCCGCATCTCTTGCTTCGGTCAATGCAGATCCGAAGGGAGCCGCGGTTCTCATCATTGGAGCAGGTGGGGCAGCCAAGGCCGCAGCCGCATATCTGAAAGCTGCCGGAGCTTCCATCTCGATCACCAACCGGACCCACTCTAAAGCAGAGTCACTTGCACGCAGCTTTGGTGTCTGTGCGATTAGGATGGAGGATCTCAAACCAGTGTATACGATCATCCTCAACGCAACACCTGCAGGCATGACGGGATTTGAGAATATCTCTCCAGTTCCCGCTACGATTTTCACTAAGGATACTATCGTTATGGATATGATTTACGACCCGGAGAGGACCCCGCTGCTTGAGGCTGCAAAGGCCGCTGGTGTGCTGTCCTGTATCAATGGAAAAACCATGCTCATCGAACAGGCTGCCGCATCCTTCACTCTTTGGACAGGAGCCATACCGGATCGTGGCGTGATGAGATCCACATTTGAAGAGAGGGCTGTATGATCGGTCACGGCGTTTCCTTTGGTGCTCTGACGGTGATTAATGCGATTTCAACCGGAGAAGGAGTAGCATTTGGTATCGATCTCAAAACCGAGGCGGAAGTTGAGCTTATATCGGAGCCTCAGTTTTCAGTTGTGATTGATGGTCACCCTACCGAGGATACTACACTCGCCCGTTTTTCTGTTGAGGAGATACTTAGGCTGTATCCCGATTTTGAAATGAACGGTGCTGTGATAAAAACCACCTCGAATATTCCCATATCCAAGGGTTTGAAAAGCAGTAGTTCCGCTGCGAATGCCATTATTTCAGCTACAATTCAGGCACTCGACATACACATGGACCTGGTGGAGATTGGAAGAGTTGGGGCTACCGCCTCGATAAGGGCTGGTGTCAGTATCACTGGGGCATTTGATGATGCATGTGCCTGTCAACTAGGCGGCCTTGTCTTTACCGATAATACGCGACGTGAACTTCTGCTTCGCCGTCCGATGCCTACAGGCCTCACTGCTGTGATCCACATCCCGCCATATCAGGTCAGGAAATCCGCATTCCCTAAGGAAAAGATGCGTGAGCTCCGTGGGCTTATCTCAGCCGCGTATGATCTGGCCGTCGAAGGCGATGTCTTCTCCGCGATGTATGTGAACGGAAAATGTACCTGCGAGGCCCTCGGGATAACGCCGGATATCGCGGACAAAGCTCTATGTTCTGGTGCAGTTGCGGCCGGGCTTTCGGGAACTGGTCCCGCTACCGGGATCCTTGTACCTACTGACCGGCTCGATGAGTTTCTCGATAGATTCGGGCGGGATGATGTCATTATCGCGAACATAAGGAACGGGGTTTAAATGAAACTGATCGTATCTTCGTCACGAATCTTCGGGCAGGTCTCTGCCCCTCCCTCCAAAAGCCACACCCATAGAGCATTCCTCCTCGCAGCCCTTGCAAAAGGTGAGTCAGTAATATTCTCACCATTGTTCGGAGAAGACACGCTTGCAACATTGGATGCAGTCAAAATGTTAGGAGCAAAAGTGTGTGCGGCAGAGGACCGGGTCACTATTCTGGGTGGTGATTTGCATGCTCCAAAACCTACAGGAACCATCATAGATTGCAAAAACTCAGGCACATCTCTTCGAATGCTTGCCGGAATCGCATCCCGTTTGGAAGGGATTACAATGTTCACGGGCGACTCCTCGCTATGTTCACGCCCTATGAAGCCGCTACTGGACGCACTGGAAGAGCTTGGGGCGACGGTTGACTCTGGAAAAGGTTGTGGGCCGTTTTCGATCACCGGTCCCGCTTTGGGTGGCGATGTTCATATCAGGGGGGATGTGAGTTCTCAGTTTATCTCCGCTCTGTTGATCTCCGCTCCTCTTGGCAAAACAGACACCCTCATACATCTGACCACTCCTCTCACCTCAAAACCCTACGTGGATATGACGATTTCTGCGATGAAAAAACACGGTGTTTTGGTTGAGACAACAGACGACGGATACTCTGTCCGATCCGGTCAGATGTATTCTTCAATGAACGACCCGGTCGGGGGTGATTACTCATCGGCCGCCTTTTTGTTTGCGGCTGGGGCACTCACTGGAGATATCACCGTATCCGGACTTGATCCAGCAGATCCCCAAGGTGATCAGGTCGTGGTATCGATCCTCGAAAAATTTGGGGCCGAGGCGGTTCGTAATGGGGAAAAAATCATGGTCAAAAAAGCGGTCATGTCGGCGGCGGACATCGACTTTTCAAATGCTCCTGATCTGTTTCCTATCATCGCCGTCCTCGCAAGTCAGGCGCAAGGCACCAGCAGATTATATGGGGCTGCGCATCTCAGATTCAAGGAAAGCGACCGGATCATGTCTACCGCTCAATTCCTCAGATCCATGGGTGCTGATATCCATGAGACCGATGACGGGTGTATTATCACGGGACCATCCAAGCTTTCTGGGGCAAATGTTACTACTTATGGCGACCACCGTATAATGATGGCCGCCTCGGTTGCCGGACTTATTGCAAAGGGCCCGACTATTATTGATGATGCCGGGTGCTGTTCAGTTTCCTATCCTGGCTTTGTCAGTGATATGCAGAGACTCGGCGCTGATATGAGGATAGAATGAATCGAATCGGAGATACTATAACGCTTACCCTGTTTGGGGCGAGTCATGACAACCGTATTGGTTGCGTCATTGATGGGATCCCCTCCGGATATCACGTGGATGAGTGTGCAATTGCAGAAGATCTTGCACTCAGGAAACCATCTGTGGGTATCGGGACCTCCCGGGTGGAGACGGATATCCCTGAGATATCTGGCGTTTTTAACGGAGTTACTACTGGAGCTCCGGTCGCGATCACATTTTCTAACAACAATATTCGAAGTTCTGATTATGATCAGCTTCGTCGTGTTCCACGCCCAGGTCACGCTGATTATCCAGCGATCTGTAAATATGGGCCGGCCCATGACATTCGTGGCGGCGGGATGTTCTCCGGCAGGATGACCACGCCTCTTGTTGCAGCAGGAGCACTGCTCCGGGAAATGATCGGCAGTATCGGAATCTCCGTTGGTTCGTATGTGACCCAGATCGGAAGCATCGTCGATACAAACGACTATGATCCACATGATGTGATGACGAGATCACGGATCAACCCGCTTCGCGCGATGTCTTCGGGCATCGAAGAGCGAATGAGGGATGAAATCCTCGTTGCAAGATCAGAGGGAGATAGTGTTGGGGGTATCGTTCGATGCTTTGCAACAGGTCTTCCAGTGGGTCTTGGTGAACCGTTTTTTGATACGCTTGACGGTGAGATTGCAAAAGCAGTTTTCGGGATCCCTGGTGTGAAAGCCATTGGATTTGGAGACGGATTTTCCGCTGCGGGACTTCGCGGTTCTGAGAACAATGATGCGTATCGTTTTTTTGAAAATTCTGTAGTTACAACAACGAATCATGCGGGGGGTGTCCTCGGAGGGATGTCGAACGGCTCCGCTTTGGACTTCTCAGTAACATTCAAACCAACCCCCTCGATCGCAAAACAACAGCAGAGTGTGGATCTATTGACCCATGAGAACACCGATCTTTCTGTAAATGGACGTCATGATCCTTGCATCGCAAATCGAGGTGCGATCGTAGTTGAAGCGATGACCATATTCACGCTTGCAGATCTTGCACTCAAAGGAGGTTTCCTTGTCTGAAATTGACGGGTTCAGAAACGAACTTGCGTTGATCGATCGGGAGATCATGGAACTTGTCGGCCGAAGGAACAAAATAGCTCTGGTGATCGGTGAGAAAAAAGCCGCAGTTGATGAGGAGGTCGTAGTTCCGACTGTCGAGAAAGTTGTTGTCCAAAGGTATGTTGATGCTGGAAAAACTTCCGGCGTAAGTGCTGAGGCGGCTTCACGGATCGCCCGGGCAGTTATCGACGAATCTGTCTCTCTGCAAGGAATGATCCCTCGTCGTGCCGCTCCTCGAAAAATTTTCATCATTGGTGGGAATGGAGGAATGGGTAGATGGCTCTCGGCATTTTTTACCGCACGAGGTCACTCCGTGTCGATCAATGACCTTCGAATCGACGAGGCTTCGTATCCTGTAAAAGACATTCCA
This sequence comes from Methanocorpusculum sp., assembly GCA_029987315.1. Lineage (GTDB taxonomy): Archaea > Halobacteriota > Methanomicrobia > Methanomicrobiales > Methanocorpusculaceae > Methanocorpusculum. The sequence goes on along the minus strand of DALTVZ010000061.1, from coordinate 6,172 downwards.
TCTGGGTGCAGGGAAGCCGATGTTATCGTCGTTTCAACGCCGATCGGTCTCTCAGCAGATATACTCAAGATGGTTTTTTCAGAAAAGAACAATGCCCTCGTCTTTGATATCCTCTCTACGAAATCTTTGATCATTCCAGTCCTTCGTAAGGCGGCAGATTCAGGCGCAAGGGTATGTTCCGTCCATCCAATGTTTGGACCCGGGGCAACTTCAATAGCCGGCAGAAATATCATCGTCTGTAACTGCGGAAATGGTGCTGCTGTAGAGGAAGCCGCCCGCCTTTTCAATGGTGGGGTCATTATTCGAATGGAGGTGGAAGAACACGATCAGGTCACCGCCTACGTTCTAGGTCTCTCTCATGCAGTGAATCTTGCCTTCACCGGAGCACTTGTGAAAAGCGGATTTTCTTCAGAGATGCTGTGTGCTGCGGCATCGACAACATTTCGAAAACAGGTCGCCGTTTCGCAGGAGGTTTCTCGGGAGAATGCTCATCTATATTATGCGATCCAGATGGAAAATCCATGGAATGAGGGGGCAATCCAGAACCTTCTCACATCCCTTATGGAGCTTCGGAGCTCTGGAGAGGGCGCATTCGTCGAAAGAATGCATTCTGATTCCACGTGGTATCCGAAAAAATAAGCCATGTTTACCCCTACTTTTTTAAATGAACTTATTCACTCTTTTAGCCTGTAAGAAACATCGCGATCATTGGCAGAGTCACTAGACAGAGCAATGTTGATATGCAAATGCCCTGTGCTGCGATATCTGGATGGGCCTTATGCTCTTCTGCAAGCATGACCGTATTCACCGCCGCCGGCATACCGGCTGTGATCACAATAATCCAAAGAATGAGCTGATCTTGGATAAATTGTGAGAATATGAGGAATACGAGGACCGGCATTCCAAGAAGTCGGATTGCCGCAACAATATACTGCCGGACATTTTTGAAGATTGAGGCAAACTTTAGTTGAGCTAGGAATCCGCCGGTCACCACAAGAGAAAGCGGGGTAGTTACATTGTTCAGTAATTCCAGAGAACTGTAGATTGGATCGGGGATCGAAACCGATGCGAGGAAGAAGATGAGTCCTAATATCGTTGAGAGAAATGCCGGATTCAACAGAAGCTTTGGATTGAAGGACATCTTCCCGTTTCCCTTCTCATGTGCCCTCAGGATCCAGATCCCGACCGAGTATGTCAACACGGTAAATGGGATATTAAAAATCGCTGCGTAAAAAATAGCTTCCTGACCATACAGCATAGCAAGAACCGGAAATCCCATGAACATCGAGTTCGAGAACATGATCATGAATCGGAACACCCCGTACTCCTCCCTCTTTGCTCGCATCAGGATCGGAGAAAACCATGCTACCAAAAAAGCGATCCCGTAGTAGGCAAACGCGGCTATTACCAGATACTCTCCCTTCTGGAGTACCTCGTTTGTGAATGGGATCTGCATGGAGAAGATCACCATCGCCGGGATACAGATATGCAGAAGGAACTTCGAGAGTGAAGATACGGAAGCGTCGTTCAATATTTTGATCCTTCTTGCAAAGTACCCGACCCCGATCAAAAGAAACAGGATGAGGATCTGATTCATGGCGATGAAATAATCCATTATTCTTGTATATTGGTAGCACAAGACACGTAGTTAATCTATCGGGACAGTCAAACTATAGTGTATGGACCCTATTGTAGAGCAGGGATTTGACCGTCTTTTAGATGTTATCAAGGAAGCGAAAGAAAGGCAGCAGGAGACCGCTGACATGATCGTTAAGCAGGACAAGGTTCTTCTAGAAAAAATGCTTTCAGCCGTAGTTCCTGTTGTTCAGGCAGCAGGCTCTCTTTTCATGCAGAAGGCAAAACAGGATACCAAAGGCGATCTCTACGACCAGATGTACTACTCGGACAAGATGATAATTCTTGGAAAGACCGAGAGTCCGGCAAGTTTTAGACCTGACGATCCCAAAAAACAGGTCACCCAGCAGTTTTGTGTGGCATCTGAGAAGGGTGAACTGTTCGAACTGATGTTTTCTAACGACGGTTTTGTAGTGGACACTTATGCTTCGCCTCTTTCAGCGGAGGATGCGCTCGTTTTTTATGGGTACGATATATTATACATGCTCTATTCAGCGATACGTGATTACGCTCTCGCAGAAGAGGACCTTCTCGAAGCTCTCGGTCTGACACTCGGTTTCCTTCAGCAGAAAACGAACTGAGCGCATCTAAACACCTGTTCTTTTTTAGCTGCGTTTGTGAAAGCAGATACGCCCTTCGCATAGAAAAAAATGCATTAAAAAAATACAAAAATCAGAAAAATAGTGGGCCCGATGAGATTCGAACTCATGACCTCCCGGTTATCAGCCGGGCGCACCACCTAGCTATGCTACGGGCCCCTTTTACCTTACTACATAAGATGTTGCCGTATAAATATGTTCTGAAATTCACCCCCAACCTCCGGCGTAGCCTTATTCTCTTATCATGTCAAATATTATCGAGATATGGCAGAAGAGACACCCAAGAAATACCTCCTTGGAAATGACGCTATAGCCCATGCTTGTCTCGAAGCGGGCGTTGACTTTGTTTCCGGGTACCCTGGGACCCCGTCGTCCGAGGTAGTTGATAAGCTCCGTTTCGAAAAAGATCCCTGGTACTACCTAGAATGGTCCGTAAATGAGAAGGTTGCGTTCGAAAATGCTCTCGCTGCAAGCTGGTGCGGACTTCGCTCGCTCGTCACAATGAAACATGTCGGCCTAAACGTCGCCGCCGATCCCCTGATGACCTCGTCCTACACTGGAACTAAGGGCGGATTTGTAGTTCTTTCGGCCGATGATCCGTTCGCGCACAGCTCGCAGAATGAACAAGACTCACGTATGTATGCAAAGTTTGCCCAGATACCGTGTCTGGATCCTTCATCTGCCCAAGAAGCGCATGACTTTACCAAAACTGCATTTGAACTCTCCGAAAAGTTCTCTCTACCTGTTCTTCTCCGCCCGACTACAAGGATCTGCCACTCAAAAGGTGACGTCATTCTCGGAAAACCTGCCCCTTCGACACGCAAAGGCGAGTTTGTGAAAGACCCGAAACAGTTTGTGGTGATCCCTACCCACACCCGCCCACTCCACGCGATCCTCACGAAAAAACAACCAAAGGTCGCAAAATATCTGGTGGATGTCGGTCTTAACTCAGCAGTTATCCGTGGTAAAAAAGCAGTTATAGCCGGAGGCATTGCTATTTCCTATGTTGAAGAGATCATCCCAGCTGACGTCTCTCTCATAAAGATCAGTGCATATCCGATCGACCGGGACTGGCTTGCGAATATCCTTGCACAGCACACCGAGGTACTCGTTGTGGAAGAACTTATGCCGATGATCGAAGAAGCGGCACTTCAAGCAGCTTCTTTGACGGTCGTTCACGGAAAGCTTGACGGCTATCTTCCCCACGAGGGAGAATATTCCCCTGCCCTGATCGCCGAAGCATTTGAGAAGGTCGGTTTTTGTAAAAACACCTTCCCGCCCGCTCCTGAAATGGCTCAGGTCGCCATCCGTCCGCCAATTTTGTGTGCTGGTTGTCTCCACCGCTCGGTCTTCTATGCAATCAAAAAAGTCTTCAAAGACGGTGTTTTCCCCTCTGATATCGGTTGTTACACGCTTGGTCTTCAGCTCGGCGCGGTCGACACGACGATCTGTATGGGGGCATCAATAACAGTTGGATCGGGAATAGCTCACTCTTGCCCCGGAACCGATGTGGTTTCCACGATCGGTGACTCGACTTTTCTCCACACCGGCGTGAACGGACTTATCAACTCGGTGTATAATAATGCTAATCAGATTGTGATCATTCTGGATAACAGGATCACTGCAATGACTGGTCACCAGCCGAACCCAAATACCGGTTTGACTGCTACGGGTGCAGAGTCTCCAAAGATATCTCTTGAAGAACTTGTCAGAGCTTGCGGGGTGTCTTATGTGGAGTCTGTCGATCCATACGATCTGACCTATCTTCTTGCCACCCTTAGAGAGGCGAAGGAAAAGCTCGGCGTGAAGGTCATAATCGCAAAACAGCCCTGTGTCATCATGAACAAGCGGCTTGGGATCAAACGAAACCGGTACGTCGTGGATGCAGAAAAGTGTACTAAGTGCGGAGTGTGCTTGAAATATGGATGTCCGGCAATCGAGACTGATGAATCAGGAGCTGCGAAGATCACTGCGTTATGTACAGGATGCGGGGTATGTGCTGACTTATGTTCGTTTGGTTCGATCTACCGCGGGGGTTCAAAAGAATGAAGAAGAGTTTTGATGTTTTGATCGTTGGCATCGGCGGGCAGGGAACTATCCTTGCCTCCAATGTCCTCGGTGATGCCTGCGTGATCGAAGGCCGCCATGTTCGCGGTGCTGAGACGCACGGAATGTCCCAACGCGGTGGGTCAGTGGAAACACATATTCGAATCGACGGCAAGTTCGGCCCGCTGATCGCCCCCGGGACAGCGGATCTTCTTTTGGCATTCGATGTTCTTGAGGCCGTTCGTTATCGTCATTTTCTGAAACCCAATGGTACGATGGTCGTAAACCGCGAGATGGTTGTTCCAACCTCGGTGTTTTCGGGAAAGCATCCGGTACCCAAAATGGAGGATGTCGAAGCGGAATTGAGAGCCGGTAATGCTAACGTCATCCTCGTTGATGCTACGAGTATCGCTGCTCAGGCAGGAAATCCTCTTGCGGCAAATATCGTCCTTCTCGGTGCCGCATCGCATAAACTTCCGCTTGCCCTCGAATCCTTGTCTGAAGCAGTGTGCCGGAATGTTCCTCCAAAGACCATTCAGATAAATGAAAAGGCATTCGATCTTGGAAAAGAAGCTGTTTAAGCTTCTTTCTTTTTTTCACCGGCGGTACTTCTGGAAATAGGGTGACATATTGCATTTCCCATTGGAATAATGCTTTCCTGGGACATTTGTATTATTTTAACCTCATCTGATCTGTTTTTGGAATCTATTATTCATTATACACTGATATTCTGACTAAATCAAATATATGTGGATATTTTAGATACATTTTGATGGTTTTTGCCTAATTGCTTAGATAATTCAGAAATAAATTGATGGGGCTTCTGCCTCATTTAATGCTAAACTATAATTACTGTTCATCCATATCTATATATGAATAGTGGTGATAGAATTGGTCCGACATGCATTTATAACAATAATCCTCCTTTGTCTCATTACATTTCTAGTAGCTGCGGCAGGATGTATTGATCCCAGCTCGGCTGATTTGAAACCTGTGTCTGATCAGCAAATCCTTGATATGAACGAGGCTCTCCTCCCAGTTATCTTGGATGTCGAGGATACGATGACGCACGTTACCTCCTCGTTGTGGGCAACGGCTCGTGAGCTGGATGGAATTCCAGCAGACGATCCAGCAGTAAAACTCGCGTTATATAAACTCAGAAGTGAACTCCCTCTCTCGATCGAGATAGGCAGATTCGACACAAATAACACCATGATCACCACGACCAGATATCTTGATCCATGGTGGATCCCTGGAGAAACGAAGTCTCGGCTCAATTATCCCGTTGATATACTCAAAGCCTCTGGGCCTTCATGTATAGTCTCTGATTTCTATCAGTACCAGGATGGTGGGCGGGGGCTTATGATCATCACGCCGGTTTATGACGAAAACGGTGAGTTTGATGGCGTTCTCCGGCTCTCATATGATATAGATAATTTATTCTCTGGTCTAACTGGGAATCTTAAAAATGAATACGGCTATACGTTATGGGCCATGCACACCACCGGTCTAAAATTCTATGATGAAAATACCGTGGAGATCGGAAAATATCTGAAGAGTGATCCCTCCTATCAGACAACCGAACTTCAGAATATGGTGAGTAATGTTCTGACGAATAAATCGGGTCACACCTCCTATTACTTCTATGATACAACGAGGGGTGAACAAACGCAGATAAATGCTGTTTGGAACACGGCTTATCTTGGATCTGGAAAGCAGTGGCGTGTTGTTCTTACCGATAATGTGCCCGAGAGGGTGACAAGTCCCACCGTCGAGGAACTGAAGAGCTTTGTGGAAAAGGCATACATTTATGCAAATAAAGTTGGGAAAACAAGGGCTCTTGCCGAGTTCAATGATCTAAACGGGGATTTTATTGATCGTGAGCTGTATAT
>DALTVZ010000060.1 GCA_029987315.1 Methanocorpusculum sp. | reverse complement strand
TTGGAAATACTTCACAGTAGAGCTCTTTGTATAACCACGCAGCTCGTTCATCAGTCCTCGAAGCTGTTCATTGCTTGAAAGGTCTGCGTGCATCTTTTGGATGAGCTCTTCCCAAGCCTGTTGCCAGACGGCTATGATCCTCGTCGGATCTCGTTCCAATTCATCAAACCAGCCCTGGTATTTCTCCCATTTAAGAAGCAGGAAGCGGATATAGTCGCCGGCCGTCTTATCCGGGAGATGGTTGTAGAGCGTGACGGCATCCTCGAAAAACTCCGTTGGCGGCTTTTCCATCATCTCATGGATCGTGCCTGTCACGAGCTCGTGGGTATCGAGTTCGTCCATCACGGTAAAACCCGCATCCAGACCCGCCTCATAGGCGAACTCTTTTAGGAGCGAGAGACAAAATCCGTGGAAGGTGCTAATATTACATCGGGAGAAGCTTTCCCAGACCTCTTCAAGGGCGGGATCCTCCATTGCCCCCTGCCGGAGGGCTTTTCCGATCTTGATCCGCATCTCGGCGGCCGCCTTGTCGGTGTAGGTCAGGGCGAGGATATCTGCGGCGCCGATCTTTTTCTCATCGCATGAATATTTGAGGGAGGCAAGATACCTCATTGTCAAAAGGAAGGTCTTTCCCGTTCCTGCTCCGGCGGTCACACAGATGCTTTCTCCCATGAAGAGAGCCTTTTCCTGTGCCACGGTCAGTTTTTCGTTCATGTTTCCTCCTCCTGCTCTTCTCTCTCTTCCATCTCCGTTTTCTCCTCCTCTATTCTGAAGGGAACGAACCGGCATATTCTCCGATACGAACAGTATGCATCCGGGCATTCGTTTTCGGCGGCTACTCCGCATTTGCCGGACCGCATATCATCCCGGATCTCTTTGCAGATCACAAACGTCTGATCCCGGATCTCGTCAACGCTTGAGGTTTGTTTTGATCTGTAAAAATACGGGTTCTCGATTCCGACTTCGTCAGATGCTATTTTGAGATAGATCCCCGGATTTGCCGTTCCTTTGTGTGTTTGTGCAACCGCTTCCGTATAGAGAGGGATCTGCAGAGCTTTTCCCGCCACGAGATCAGCGTTCTTCTTCACCTCCCCGGTCTTGTAGTCGATGACCACGAACTCTCCCGTTTGATCATTGATCATCACCCGATCCACCCACCCTGAAACGGTGAACGGTTCTTCGCCCGGGATCTCTGCGGTCACCTTTTTCTCGATCCACAGAGGCGTCGTCCGATATCCCTCCTTATAGTACTGCATCTCGAGCTCGATGATCCTCTCGCAGCCGTTAACAAGTCCACCTTCCCCAAGGTATCCGTTGAGCTTTGATCTCCATGACGGGGTCTTGATGGCTCTGTTGGCGAACTCCTCGGTGACGAGTTTTTCGAGAAACTCGGTGGCCTCCTTCTCGTTCTCTCCAGTCAGTGGCTTTGTGTATTCCTTGAAAAACCGCTCCATGACCTTGTGCATGACATTGCCGACAATGATCCGTTCAGCGCTGAAGTCGGCAGGATCCTCCAGATACAGGTGATTGCTCAGGTACCATTTGAAGGGGCATTCCTTGTATTTTTCGAGAACGGTGGGAGCAAAGTCTGTTTTTTTCGTGTAAATCTCGGCAAATTGCGCCGCAAGTTCGCATTCTGAAAAGTCTGCATCATAGATCCCGACAGGCCCGATCCGGTCGATGGTCTCTATCCCGATCCTCTCGGCGGTGTCGGCGAGTTGGCTGGTGCCAAACAGATCAAAGCATGCCTCCTCATCTCCGGCGGCAAGATGTTCCCCGGCGAGGAACTGATTTGCAGTAAGCGAGTGGGAGAGAAAGCTCTGGCTTTTTGTTGCCGGTTCGGCAAGCCTGGTGAGATACGGGGAGGGGGTGAGATTTTTGTCCCCATCTGATGCGGCACAGGAAAGAACGAGCTGAACCTCTGCTGCCAGGATCGCGGCATGGAAGTAGTATCTGCTGGAGTCGAGAAGGTCCAAGATCCGGTCGGGCTGGATGCGTTTGGTCTCTCCGGCATTCAACAGAGGGATGGTTCCCTCGATCCTCGGGAGCCGATCGGCGGAGAGTCCGGTGATGAAGACGTATGGGATCTTGGTCCCGGCAACCGACCTGAGGTCTCCGGCGATGAAGGCGTTTTCCGATTCAGGATAGCTTATCTTGGTGGTCTTTTCACAGAACCGGCAGAGCATGGCGTAAAATTCCCGGATCGAGTATCGCTTGTCCGCACATGAGGTGAGGCTGAGTTTTTTGAGAAGTCGGAGGAAGGCGTGTCTGGCTGCTTCGTCCTGCGGTTTGATGGATCGATCGACCCATCCGAGGTCACAGAGGTCGGCTTTGAGTGCGGAGCAGTGGTCTCTGAGCGGAGCGGTTTTTTTCAGGTTGATGTGGAGTCGTGCGATGAGCAGGTCGAGGCTGGTTTGGAGGGCGTTGTCCTGTTCCTTTTCCATCTCGAGGTGCCGGATGGGTGCGAGCTTTTCGGCGAGCTTTCCCCAGGCGGCTTTGCCTTTTTCGGTTTTGGTGATGATGCCGGCTTTTTCCAGTCTGCCGGCGGTGAGCCAGTTCCTCTCAAGGGAGAAGTAGGGGCTTTCGATGATGATCTTGAGGTCCTCGATTTTACAGTCGAAGGCGAATGCGGAGAGCCAGGCGAGAGCCGCCCGTACAGGTGGGAGGTTTTCGATCTGGATGTCTTCCCCGGCGGTGAACAAAAGCGGCCGCCTGATCCCGTCCTTTAGGACGCTGAAGTCGGGGACGAGTTCGTCGAGGAGTGGGAGGGTGGCGTTGAGGGAAGGGGTAAGAAGGGCGATCTGGTTTGGGGCGACGCCGGATTCGATTAACGCGGCAATGGTATCAAGGGTGGAGCGAAGTTCGGTGATGGTGTCCGAAAAGAGCGAGACCTCTTTGCATGTGTCCGGAAGTGCGGCAAGGTCGCCGGATACGGGCGGCCAGGTTTTTATGGTGCCGGATAGTGAGGCAAGGAGGCTTGCTGCAAGTGGGGTGGGTTTGTATAATGCGTAGCAGATGACGGTGCCCATCTCCATCTGACCAGCGATTCCGGCGCCCCATTCGATGCCGAGGATGGGGTCGCAGCAGTTTTCGGTTGTGCAGAACTCTTCATAGAGGCGAAATATTTCGCGAAGTTCGTCGTATTTTTTGGATCCTTGGGGGAGGATGAGTTTGTGAGTTTTTTGGGTGATGAAGAGGTTGACGAGGTTTTCGGTGAGGGTGTCGGGGATGGATCTATTTGGCCAGACCTGAGCTGCTATGTGGGTGAAGAGGAGGTGCTGTTCCTCGGGGCCGATGTTTCGGGTTGCGGGGGAGAGGGTGTGGAGGATGGTTTTTGCAAGGCCTTTGACGGTGGTGATGTGGTCGGAGAGGACGGAGCCTTCTTTTTGGAGGATTTTTATTGCGGTATTTGCCAGGTCGGTGTTTTCGAATATGAGCCAGGTTCGAAGGGGGTCGGTTTTGGCAAGGGTGGAGTATTCGTCGAGGGCAGCGGAGAAGGTATCCATATGTGATTTCATTGGGTGTGGAAATTATTTAACATATACTTGTTCATCAGACGGAATACACAAAAAATCACACAGAAACACGGAACTTACGGAAATCAAGGGAATACACGGAAAAGTGACTGGATTGGGATATGGGGTGCATATCGTCATCACACGGAATACACAGAAATCACACAGAAACATGGAAAATGACAAAATTACTTTGGGTTTCTAGCTAGTACTACCTTCAGCCTCTTTTTCCGTAAATTCCATGTATTCCGTTGATTTCCGTAAGTTCCGTGTTTCTGTGTGGTTTCCGTGTTATGACGATGTACCCCCTTTCCAAGTATATCGACTTACTCGACACGGGGACCTAAAGGCCCCCGCCTTCCCACCTGCTTTTCGACACGCTCAACCATACGTGAGCCCATCGGCTCACTCATCTATTTGTCCCAGCACCGCCAATTGTACACCACTAATGCCTATCGATGCAGACATCATCAAATCCCTCCATAAATACGAAATACGTATCCTTCACGTCCTTGAACGGATGATGAAACACTACCGCTGGGTCCCCGAA
>DALTVZ010000059.1 GCA_029987315.1 Methanocorpusculum sp. | reverse complement strand
TCCAAAACGATCCTCGGGAGTTTGTAGATGATCGGAAGCTCATAGATCTCCTCGAGCCCTTCATACACCACCTGAGCAGCGCCCGCGGAGTGAGCGGCCTTTGCCCCGATGACCGAGTCGGTATATATTTGGATGACCGGTATCGTTCGTTCCGGAACTCCGGAGCCTTTCTCTTCATATGGACGGGTCAGACGAGCTGGTTTATTCACACGTGTCTGTGAAAGCTCATCCAAAAATCTTCGGCGAAGGTCAGTGATGACACTCATCGGCAAAAACTTGGATCCGTCATACTTCATCACCAGATCTCTGATGAAGAACGGTGTTCCCCCGGTCTTTCGCATCTGGGTCTCAATCGCTTCTTTTGGCACAGGTTTGTTCAAGGCCTCGAGCATCGGCATCTCGGTTTTGACCTCGGTCTGCTCATGAGTGATTGTAAGCCTTCCAGAACGGTCTAGAGAGACGGTGATATCAAGAGGGATACGACCTCCGGCAGGTTTTGCTATGATCGAACCGGCTTTTCGTTCGGTCTTCATCCTGCGGGTGATCCATAACTCGCTGTTGAGAATAACATCAGCCGGGGCAGGGATCTTGTAGGCGTCCCCTTCCGGGAAGAGGTAAGGTTCTTTATTGAGAGCCATACCGGTCTCACGTCCGGCGATCTTGAACACAAGACCGTCTCCGGTATCCGGGATGGGTCCTTCGATCTTGACGATCACCTTTCCGCGGGATTCATCGAGCCCGTTGACATATCCGGCGTAGACCCCGCGATTGTCAGGTTTCTTGACATTGATCAAAGAATCCCATTTGTCGCCAAACAGATATCCTTTCGTAAAACCGCGGTTGAATGCGAACGCAAGGTCTTCCATCGTCTCATTTTCGGGGACGAACTCTTTTCCTGCTGCGATCGTATCAAGCCCACGACGGTAGGCATCGGTGACGATGGCGACATACTCGGGGGTCTTCATCCTGCCTTCGATCTTGATGGCAGAAACGCCCGAGTCGCAGATCTCCTGAAGATAGGGATACAAACACAGATCGCGGGGTGAGAGGAGATAATTTCCCTGTGTGGGGATGATTTCGCCATCGGCAAGAAGGGTGTAGGGTTTTCTGCACGGTTGAGCGCAGGCACCCTGATTCCCGCTTCGTCCGCCGATCACGGAGGAGAAGAGACATTGGCCTGAATACGCATAGCAGATCGCACCGTGGACAAAGATCTCCAGCTCGACGCCGAGTTCTTTTGCCACTTCTGCGATCTGCTTCACATCATCGATAGGAAGTTCGCGGGCAAGTACCACGCGTGAAACACCATGTTCAGCCGCGAATCGGATCCCGGCTGAATTATGGATGGTCATCTGCGTGCTTGCGTGGAGCGGGAGATCGGGTACGATCTCACGGGCAAGGGACAGGACACCGATATCCTGAACCAAGATCGCGTCGATGCCGATCTCTGAAAGAAATCGGAGATACTCGGCAATCACCGGCATATCATCATCGTAGGCGAGCGTGTTGACGGTCGCATACACCTTGACGCCGTATTGATGAGCGAACAGGACTGCGTTTTTCAGTTCATCGTTGGTAAAATTTGCTGCATATTGACGTGCACCAAAGAGTTTTCCGCCGAGATATACCGCATCACAGCCGGCAAATACTGCAGCTTTTAACGCATCGGGAGAACCTGCAGGAGATAAGAGTTCTGGAATGACCATGATAAAAAAAAGATTACTGAGGTGCCACGCGGCGGACCATCAGTTTGAC
>DALTVZ010000058.1 GCA_029987315.1 Methanocorpusculum sp. | reverse complement strand
TCCAGCTACGCTGTCTTGCTCGTCCCTTCATCGGGAACGTTCGGGCAAATCCTTTCGCCGCCCCAGCGGCTCATTGTTGTAAATGTATTGAATTTTAGGCAAATTAGAGCTGTTGTGGTTGAATTAGATAGATTTTCCCTCATAGGAGGCGCTGGGGCGCCGACAGGATTTGCCCGAACGTTCCCGATGAAGGGACGAGCAAGACAGCGTAGCTGGATTGCGAGAGTGAGGGAAAGCAAATCCGATTCTGGGAGCCCGAAGGGCGGGATTCGCGCCGATTCGCGGTTGGTTTTTAGTCTCATCCATCCACCCTGATCTCGTACACGAGATCGAAGTACAACCTGAGAATACGTTATACTTTTCGTTAAGATTACACCGCGGAAGTCCTAATGAAAGAATCCCTTATTTTGTAAAAATTCCTATGTGTCCCACACGGCCAACCTCTTTGCTCTTTTTCTGTTTCATTTCGTGGATTTCGTGTGATGGGTTATACCAACATAACAATCCCATCCACGAGATCGAAGTACACACCAGAATACCTCCCCCCTTTCTCACGATAAAAAAACATCTCCTAACCCCCTTATGAAGAAGATGTATTAGCTCCAAACTTCGTATCTAATACTGTAATGCGTACACTCACCTTTCCTGTTCGGTCTCTAGGCTCACTCCTCCCAACCGACATTGACGTATCCGCTCTAACTGCATGGATCAGTGAGCGGCGCGGAAAAGACACCGATCTCATCACCTGGCATATAGAAACGACCCTCAAGGATCAGCTCCCGACCGTCGAGTTCCCGGCGGCAGGCGGCGACTTTTACGCCGGCAGGATACTCGATGCATGTGGTAATGTGGACGAAGGACGTGTGACCCTCGAGTTCGATCCAAACCCCCGGGAGATACTTAGCGATGTCACCCTCGTCCAGACCATCCGGAAAAAATGCTGGTGGAGCCTCCCTTCCCCGTCCGCCCTCAATATCACCGACGCATACTTCGGCGACGTTGAGGAATACACATCCGCTCTGTCTGAAACGGTCAGATCACTCTGCCGAAGCATGCGGGATGCAGGCATCCCCGGGCATATTCTCGCAACAGAACATCCAGGGGAGATCGAGCTCGAATACTTATCCGGAAAACGGTATCTCTGGGTCGTCCCGGGCTCATATCTTTCCACCATCCTCGAGATACAAAAGGACATCATCCTCAAAAATGACGAGGTATCGCTTCTTCCAGATCTCCTGGACTCCTATGAGATACGAAACGTCTATCTCCAAGACGCCGACGAGGCATCCGTCCATGCTGTACTCCAGCATCTCGACCCGGAATATATCTATCTCTGCGGTGTTGGACCAGAAGAGGGACGCATCGAATACTGGAAAAAACTCGCCACCCTCACGGTCAAAACCGCCGAATAATCGAAACATACTCAACACATAGCGCCTAATACTTTACAACTCATGTCTGCAAACGAACTGTATCGCGTTGAGATCCGTCTCCAAAATGGAATAAATAGATATTATCTTGTACGTGAACTCAACACCGATGCAAAAAAATTTGCGGCAACACGCATGATAAAATCCGGGTCAAAGCCAACCAAAGCAGAAATAAATCGATGCATCGGGCTTTATGGTTTTGATCTTGAGATGAAATGCCAAAATAAAGTGGCAAAGTTCCGTGCAGGAAAATTTTCATTCGAGCGGTATGCGGACGAGGATGAATACTATGAACTGGAACGCTTTCGATATCTCCTCTCCCAGGGGCCGCCCGCAGATGTCGAATCAGAGATGGCCGCTCATATCGCGACCGCCGCAAAATTGGTCGACGTGATCGTTACGCCAACCGAGGTCTCCCGCCTCTTCTCGACCGGTGAGATCCCGCGCGGGAAACGGCTTTCCGAGATAAATATCCTACAGAATCTGAAAAATGCATATCTGTTGCAGGGAAAAAAAGACCGCCTGACCGTACGCACGGTTCTTTTGCTCCAAGATGTCCTTACTCAAAATCTTGGATACGTTTCCCTCTCCGCCGAGTTAAAAAAGACTCTTGAGGGACTGATCGCCTCCTTTGATCAGAAGATCAAAGAAAATGCTCATCCCTTCGAGCAATGCTTCCTATTTCACGAGGCATTTTCTCTCTTGTTTCCGGAAGAAGTGCTTCTTGGCGCTGAACTATTCTCGCGGCTGACCACTGGGTTTGGATACCGTGTCCCAATCGGGTCATGGAATGAGATCATCGACTGGGTAAAAAAACAGAACGGGATCCTCGAGGTTGAGATCCACCGTTCGTTTGCTGATCTCACCAAAGAAAAGGTTGGCGTCAGACAAAAGCAGCTGGATTTCTTTGGCCAAAACCCATAGGCAAAATCCCACATTGCCCTTTTCAAAACCCTTCACACGGAATTCACGGAAAAATCACAGAAACACGGAAAACTTATCGATCATGGCCGATGTTTTCTCAAACCTGTCCCAGTACCGTGACTTCCGTTGATTTCTATAGTTTTCCGTGTTTCTGTGATTTTTTCCATGAATTCCGCGTGATGATTATGCTCATAAAAAAATATTCTGCCCAACAAATCGAGAAATCGATTGGAAAGTCCCATACCTACCCCACAATCACATCCTATTAATTAAGTAGTCAGAACTCGCACTAATATACACACTATCATGGACCGTGACAATCAACCGATCAACCTAAAAGATGTTCTCATCGAAATGAAGAACATCAGCGAACTTATGGTTGATCTGGCATATTCTGCCGTTCTTTTCGAAAGCAATGCAATAGCAGATGAAGTTATAGATCTCGAAGAACGTATGAACGACCTCATCTATCAGGCACGCATTGCCAGCATGATGAGTGTGCGGCGTATAGAAGAGACCGAACCGATGAGCGGTTTGCTCCAGCTCGCCGAAGCCTCTGAGAGGATATCAAACCAAGCCGCAGATATTGCAAAAAATATCATGCGGCATGTCTCCTTTCCTCCAAATCTGCGCAGAGCTCTTCCCGATGCCGAGGAAGCCATCCATCGAATCGTTGTTGTTCCCGGCAGCCCCCTTGACGGCGCACGACTCGGCGACATCAAACTTCAGTCCGTGACCGGTATTCGGATCATCATGATCCGAAGGCTGGGTCAGAGGATCTATGATCCTGACAAACATACCGTCGTTCGTGCAGGAGATGTTTTAGTTGGCCGCGGTCCTGAGTATGGATATCCTGATCTCTGTAAACTATCCGGTCAGCCTGTTCCAAGTGACGAGGACGACATGGTCTGTCCAATCAGCGACCTTGACCGTGCGGCCGCTCTCATGATCGAGATGAAAAACATCAGCGAATTATCTGTAGGTCTTGCCTACACCGCTCTTCTTCATGACAATCTGGATCTGGCAAACGAGGTCATGGCGTTAGAAGAGGAGCTCGACGAGATGCGGCTTCGCCTTGATCTGTGGACCCTTGAAGCAGCCAAACGGACCGAGGACGTGGCAAGCCTTCGCGGCATGCTCTACATGTCCTCATTTGCCGAATCCATCTCGGACGCCGCAGGTTCCATAGCAGATGTGGTTCTCCGTGAGATCGAGGTCCCCCCGATCGTTCAGCGGATCGTTCGTGAATCCGACGAGGTCATCACCTGGCTCACGATCAGGGAAGGATCCATTCTTGATAAACAGTCCCTCTCTGAGTCCCGTGTTGGCACGGTGACCGGAATGGTCATATTTGCCATCAAACATGAAAACAAGTGGATGTACCGTCCGGCAAGGACCGTTCGCATGCATGTCGGCGACCTCCTGGTCGCTCGCGGCAGACTTGACGGTGAAGAAAAACTCTATGACCTCTGCGGTCCGATGCCGAAGGAATAGACGAACAAAATAGGAGTAAAAAATATGACAGATATCGTATACCGGCTTGGCCCGGGTTGTGAAGTCGATGACATTGTTGAAGGCAACATGTACATCGGCAAAGTCCAGGGTTTTGCGACCTTTGGAACCTTCGTTCAGTTAAATGACACCACCAAAGGTCTCCTGCATAAAAGCAATGTATTGACCGATAAAAAGGAGCGAGATTCCATCATAGTTCTCGCAAATCAGGTCAGACCCAATGGGAACATCGACCTTCGTGAGGTCATCCTTCCGGAAGGAAGCTATGAGACCCAGCTCATCGCAAAGAAGATCTCATTGACCCATCTTTCCGAACTTGCCACAAGGATCGGCAGAAATGTCACGATCGAGGCAGATGTCGTACAGATCAAACAGACCTCAGGTCCGACCATCTTTACCATCTGTGATGACTCCGGCGTCGAGGATGCCGCAGCATTCACCGAAGCAGGTGTTCGTTCCTATCCTGAAGTGAATCTTGGTGACGTCGTCAGAGTATTTGGTGAAGCGACCCGCAGAAACAATCAGATGCAGATCGAGGTCTCCGGCATGCAGGTCCTCAAAGGAGAGGAAGCCGATAATGTCAGAAACAGGATCAACCGTGCGCTCGAAGCCCGTGCCGAACCGCCTGAAGTAACACCCCTGATCAAAAGTGACGTCATCGATGCTCTCTGGCCTGAGATGCGAAAACTCGCCAAGATAGTTCGCCGTGCTGTTCTTACTCAGCAACCGATCATCATTCGTCACCATGCCGATGCCGATGGGATCTGCTCTGCCGTTTCAATCGAGACCGCAGTGACCCAGCTCATCCGTGACAACGGTGGGGATCCGGATCAGGACAATTTCCTCTTACGCCGCTCTCCCTCAAAGGCCCCGTTCTATGAGATTGAAGATGTGACCCGCGATCTGGACATGATGCTCAAAGACAATGTCCGTTTTGGTCAAAAACTCCCGCTCATCCTCCTCACAGATAATGGTTCGACCGAGGAGGACATGCCCTCATACAAGATGACCGAGGTCTATAACCTTGATGTTGTCGTAGCAGATCACCACCACCCGGACGACACCATCAACAAATATCTCCTTGCCCATGTGAACCCGTATCATGTCGGCGGCGACTTTGGTGTCACCGCAGGAATGCTTGGAACGGAAATTGCCCGCTTGATCAACCCCGCGGTCGAGTCCCGCATACTCCATTTCCCAGCCATTGCCGGAGTGGCCGACAGAAGCGACGCTCCCGAGCTCGACTCCTATCTTGCATTGATCGCAGGAAAATACACCCGTGAAGAGTGCAAAGACATGGCCGTTGCCCTTGATTATGAGCAGTACTGGCTCAGATTCAACGATGGACGCGAGATCGTCAGAGACATCCTCAACATCAACAATGCCCCTGAACGACATGTAAAACTCGTGAACCTTCTGGTCAGCGAATCAAACCTCGCTATCCAGGATCAGATGAACACCATGATGCCGCATGTCAAAGCACAGAAGCTTACCTCTGGTGCGAATTTGTTCCTTGCCGATGTCGAGATGTTTGCTCACCGGTTCACCTTCCCGCCTCCGGGCAAATCCTCAGGCGAAGTGCATGACATCCTGTGTAAAAAGCATGTGAACGAACCGGTCATCACCCTTGGCCTTGGTCCGGACTTTGCGGTCATCCGATCCCGCGGTGTTAAGATGAATATCCCGCAAATGGTCAGATCCATGCGTGATGAAATGCCAGGAGCTGGTATTTCCGGCGGCGGTCACTTAGTTGTCGGCAGCATCAAATTCGTCGAAGGTATGCGGTCTCAAGTGATCGAAAAGATGATCGAAAAGATCTCTGAATTTACCGTATCGTAACGGTAAAAGCCCAGTTTCTCTTTTTTGATCATCCTGATCTATTAAACGTGGCTTAAGAATATCTTTATATGTTGAGAGATACAATACTTACTTGAGGTAAGTCAAAATGGTCGAATCCAAAACAATTTTTGAAAGATACAACGAAACCCAGGCGAAGATTCTCGGATACCTTAAAGCAGGTGTATCCAAGGGTGGAAGATTCTTTAAAGCGAAATATATCGCACAAGATCTTGGTCTATCTTCAAAAGAAGTTGGGACCAATCTCGCTATCCTCTCCGGAATATGTGATGAGCTGGATATCAGCCGTTGGAGTTATTCCAACAGTACCACGTGGATGGTAACAAACAAAATACTATAATGTATTATACCATCTAGATTATCCATTTCTTTTTTTTGTTTTCCCTATGGGAAACAACAAACTTAATTACTGTTCCTTCCCTCTATGTTAGTATGGCTGGTAAAATCATTGAAATAGTGGAGACCTTGGAATTTGTATCTGATATCGATGGGGTAAAGGACTGCCTCATGGCTCAGCAGGGTCCTCATTGGTTCAATATAGATGTTCCAAAAGGCTCTGGTTTCAAAACTGGTGACAAAGTTCGTATAACCGTTGAGAGGGTCGACTGATCAAGAGTATGGAACGCAAAAACATTCTGATAATTGGGGCCGCTCTGTGTATTCTTGCCGTTGTCTGTATTATTCTGGTATTCAGCAGTGTGCCTTCCTTAACGGTTGGCACCTCGGTCTATGAAGACGGTGTGCTGAAAACTCCTGTCTATTATGACGGGGAACCGCGGGATGTCTGGTTCCAGTACAATATCTACATGCAGGATTCACTTCTGTCCTCTACACCGGTCTGCGAATCAGAGTCTGTTCTTGGAACACTGACCAAAGGTGGCTTCGATACCGAACTGAAGATAGATCTTGGTCCTGGCGAATACAAAGTGTTCATCTATGTTCTCGAACGTGATGCTGGAACCAGACGAATAACCGGGTTCATTCAAAATATTATCATCACATGATGCTGATATTTGATAACGCCCAACTTTTTGATCCTGCGATCGGCCAGTGGGTGCCGACCGCGTTTTCTGTTGAAGATGGTCTGGTGCTCCTTGTTGGAAAACCAGGTTCCCTTAAGGGGAGTTCCGTAACTGATCTGAAAGGCGCCCGGGTCGTGCCCGGCCTGATCGATGCCCATGTCCATATCGAGAGTTCTCTTCTGACTCCTCGTGAGTTTGGCCGGCTTTCCCTCAAAAACGGCGTGACCACAGTGATAGCCGATCCTCATGAGATAGCAAACGTGTCCGGATGTCCCGGGATCGATTTCATGCTTCGGGATGCACAGAGTTCGCCGGCTGATATTTTCTTCATGATCCCTTCCTGCGTTCCGGCAACACCGCTGGATATGGGCGGCGCCGTTGTCTCTTCTTCGGATATCGCCTCGTATCGAAGCGACCCCTCGGTCATCGGTTTGGGGGAGATGATGAATGTTCCAGGTGTTCTGAATGGGGATCCCGAGGTCTTGGCAAAGATCGATCTTTTTCGTCACGTGGATGGTCATGCACCCGGACTTTCCGGTGAGGCACTCTGCAGATACATCTCCCGGCATATAAAAACGGACCATGAGTGTATCTCTGCCGATGAGGGAGACGAAAAGCTCTCTCTTGGTATGTATGTCCTGCTTCGTGAAGGGGATGCTGCGAAAAATGTGGCCGCTCTTTCTGGTATCGTGAATGACTGGACCGCGTCCCGATGCTGTTTTTGCACCGACGACCGGCATGTGGATTCGCGGGTCCGTGAGGGTTCGATCGATCATTGTATTCGTGTTGCGGTCAGTTCCGGGATGTCTTTGGAGCATGCTCTGCGGCTTGCGACCCTTTCTGCGGCCGATTGTTTTGGTCTTCCGGACCGCGGGATGATCGCTCCCGGAAGAGTTGCCGATTTCTGTGTATTACAGAGCGGATCCGAATTCCGCGTTTCGGATGTGTATAAAAACGGGATTCACATCTCATCACTACCAAAGCCGAAAAAAGCAGAGGGTTGTATCAGCCCGCCGTTCTCCTGCCGTATTCCAAAGATCGAGGAGCTCGCTCTTCCAAAAGGAAGACTCCGGGTCATAGGCCTTGTCCCCGGCGAGATCATGACCGAGGTCCTTGACAGTGAGACCGCTTTGGATATCCAGAAGGTGGTGAGTGTTGACCGGTACAGATCCGAAGGGTTCGGTGTCGGTCTTGTCCAAGGGTTTTCCTTTGTGAAAGGTGCCCTTGCCTCCTCGATCTCGCATGATGCCCACAATATCATTGCGACCGGCGTTACTGATGAGGAAATAATTCAGGCGATCCGCGCCGTGAAAGACTACGGCGGCGGCATGGTCGTTGTGTGTGATGGCGTGACGACCGTTCTTCCTCTTCCGTGCGGCGGGTTGATGACATCTCTTCCCTATGAAGAGGTCATGAAACAGATGGATGCGCTCGTGGATCAGCTCGATCTCACGGGGGCTTCTTCGACCGCATTCATGAATCTATCCTTCCTTTCCCTCACCGTGATCCCTCATCTCCGGATCACTCCCCGCGGACTTTTTAACGGCGATGCATTCAAGGACGTGTCGATTCTTTTTGAGTAGGGGAAAAGACTATCAGGTTTTCAAAACATACCTATCAATATGAACGTTACCAGGCTCCTGTCTTTGTTAATGATAGCGGCATTTCTGCTTTTGCTGGTTCCAGGTCAGGTCCTGGCAGCACCGGGTCTGGTCATCACACTGCCTGATGGTGGCAAGACCACCAATGATACGCCGGTCCCTGTGGATGAATCGAACCGTTATGGGTATCTCACCATTAAATCGATAGATATCGTTCTTTCGGGAACGGACACCGAGATCACGGTCAAGTATGAGATCACTCCGTGGATCGCCTTTTTGGTATTTCTTTTTGGCAAACAGGATCTAAAAAACCGCGTTCTTTCTGTTGTTGGATATCCTGAGGTGGGAAAAGAGAATCAGGTCGCAAAATATACCTACGTCGATAACGACCGTGCAGAGATCACCGTAGAAAATGTTATCATCGATTATAGGGACGGATCCTATTGGTATCCGGCCCACACGTTTGGTACGGTTATTCCCAAACTGACCTTTGTCATCGGTCCTACTGAATCCAAGACCTATGATAATATTCAGATTATGCCAAAAGGGTTTGGATATTTCAAGTGATTTGGTATATGGGGGGCGGATCGCTTCTCAATATTTAGCTTTTTTATATGTTGGTTTTTTGGTGTCCCCTGTTCTTTCTACATCTTCCAAATATTTCCGTCTGCTCTCCATCCAGATAGAGACTTTTTTCTGAACGGATGGTCTTAGATAGATCCCGGCGAAGGCAACACCAAGACCTGCTATGGTGAGGAGGATCATCGCGATGATACCGTCCGTTGTGGTGAACGGGAAGGGCTCAATCGGTGAGATGGACAGGAAATAAATGATTGCGCCATAGGTGATCATCCCAATCGCTACAACGAAGAACGGGACCACGAAGATCTTGGAAAGACCTTCCTGATAATTCTGCACATAATCTGTGATCTTTCCTACGGAGGCGACCAAGGCCGCGATCACGATCCAAATGACTGCGCCGTACAGGAACGTCAGAGCGAGATAGAGCATGCCAACATCCCCTGAGTTAGGGTAATTGATGATAATGCTCATCAAACCTGAGATGGCTCCGCCGATGACAAAGACCACCGCGGCCAGATAGGCAATAAATGAGAACTGTCCTTTTCCAACTGATTCGATGATCGTGCGCCATGCATATACGAAGTACTGGTCGACATCAAATCCCTTGAACAAAAGATACAGCCCAATAATTCCCACGGCTACAAGAATTGCGGAAACGCCTGGTATCAGGAAAGCTATCAGAGCATAGAGAAAAAGAATAAAACCGATGGGGAGCAGAATACCTCGTGCGATCTTTGGATCGTTGAGAAGTTTTTTGATGATATAGTATGTCCCCTCGATGTTTGGCAGCTGTTTGATGATCACTCGTACGACGCTTATCACCTTGAGGTGTGACTGAATGATCGGAAGAACGTATTCGTCCTCGGCTCCGTCAGAGATAAGGATACATTCGGTGACTCCTGTGGCTTCGATAACTATTTTGAGCAGGTCCCCTATCCTTCGGTCTCCTTCGAGCATATTCATATGATTTCCCCCTATCACGGCAATTTCTACGTCTTCACCGTTTGCTTTCAGCTGGTCGTAGGTTTTTATTGCCTGAAATATAGCATTCGTATCTGAATCTTCGGGATCTGCGATGCCAAGCCGTGTTGCCGCATCAAGACATGCCTCCCTGCCAACTGCGGGACTCTCTACACCGGCCTTATATCCCACGTCATCATCTCTGTCAATGCTCAGGATCAGAGTACGTGTGCTCATTCTTATACAATTACCAGTTATGCATTAAATATCTGTGGGAAAAAAAGCAAAAAAAAATATGGATTGTATCTGAAAACTTCAGATAAGCTTTGAGCGCTGAAGTTTCAATAAGTCCTCGGTCGTCAGTCTCTCTCCACTCTTGAATGCGTTGAAGATGGTTTCTGCTTCCTTTCTTGCGGACTTGTTTTCCTTTACGCTCTTGACTTTCTTCTGCTTAGAGCGGACGCCTGTCAGGACCTTATCATAATCACGCAGCTGTTTCTGGCATTCGAGGAACTGTTTGTGCTCTGCATCTGCAGCTTCCTGGGCCTCAACGAACTGTTTGTGTTTTGCATCTGCACCTTCGCGTGATTTGTCGGCCTTTCTGTAGCACTCGACCATCAGGTCGTGGTGTTTCTGGGCAAGCTCGGCTTTTAACGTAACTTCAGCGTGGATAGCTGATGCCTGTTTGCGATATTCGCGTGCCTCGACTAAGCGGGTGCGGACTTCTTTGTTCTGTTCGTGTTCAACTTCCTGGTCCTTGAGTTCGGATCTGAGCTGTTTGATTTTATCAACAAGCTCGTTTTCCTTCTCTTTGGACATCTGTTCAGTCTGTTGTCTCTCTTCGAGCTGCTCGATCTGACGCAGTACGTCTTTTGATGAGGGCTTTTTTTCGTGGCTCTGTGCCGCGGATCCAGTTCCCTGTTCGCCCCGAAGAGCGTCTATCTCTTCAAAGAGGGTGTTTGCCTTGTCATTTAACTCGTTCCTCTTCTCCTTAAGGGACTGAACATCGTTGTTGGACTGGTCACGGAGTTCTTTGTTTTTCTGTGCGTCCTCGACATACTGGCGGGTTGCATTGTTTAACTCATTTCTCTCACGGGCAAAAAGGCTTGCCTGGGAGTTTAATTCGTTACGCTTTGCTTTGTGTTCTTCGGACTCTTCAAGGAGCAATTTTCTTTTATCG
>DALTVZ010000057.1 GCA_029987315.1 Methanocorpusculum sp. | reverse complement strand
CTAAACCTCCGATGGTGAAAAGAACGCCGAATGCGAGCAGCCATCTTGGGAGAAGGTGATCATAGAATCTTCCTGCCACGATCGTTAAAAGCACAAGGATCAGTCCCTGGGTGGTGACGATAAGAGCTCGTGGAAGTGCATCCGTGATCCCCCAGACGTTTGTCATGTAGAGGGAGACAAGGGAACCCATTGCATAGATCGCCACATAATACAGCAGGTTTGCGGAGTTGTTGAAGGTGAATGCTCTGTTCTTGAGTATCAGATCGATTGGAACGAGGGGATTTTTATTCCTCTTTTCATAGAAGAAGAATGCGACGAGGAGCAAGATCCCGACGATAAGAAGTCCGAATGCTTCTGTGTTCGGCTGTTTGGCAAATCCATAGAGGGCAAGACCCATGCCGATCATAAAGAGGATAGCACCTTTCCAGTCATATGGACCTTTGTCGCTTGGCTGATCACGCGGAATGAAGGGAAGTGCAAGGATAAAGGAAAGAAGCGCGATCGGACAGAGAATAAGGTACACCATCGACCAGCCAAAAACATCCGTAAGGGCCCCGGCAAGCAGAGGTCCGGCGAGTTGTCCCATAAAAACACCCGTCATGGCAATACCAATTGCAGTTCCACGCAGTTCGATCTTGACTGCTGACGCAAGCAAAGCTATCGCGGTTCCAAACATCAGCGCATTTCCTATGCCTTCGATTGCCCGCATGACGAGGACCATCTCGCCCGACGTTGACATTCCAACCCCGAGAGATCCTATCCCTAAGAGGAGAACACCGATGCAGAAGAACCATTTTTTGCTGAATTTATCAGCGAGCCTTGCCGCAGGTATAAGAAAGATCGTGGATGTCAGCAGATAGACCGTCAGGATCCAGCCGTAAAGACCCCAGTAATCAGGGCCCATCGTATACCCCAGCCCGTTAAGCATATTTGGGAGGGCGATATTTGTCGCTTCTCCGATAAAAGGGGGTAAAAAACAGGCAATCGCAACCGTAATTGCAATAATATACTGTTTCGCACTCAGATGTAATGTTTGCATATACATCTTTATTGCTTTGCAATCGTATTAATGGATATCTATTTTGTGTTGATACTCAAAAAAGAGTTGATATTAGATATTTCTGCGTGCTTCGCTGATCATGTCGTCAGCACGTTTCTCATCCAGACCTGGTGCAAGAGATCGCCATTCGCTTTTGATCTCCCGTTCATCCAAGGGATCGCGGTATTTCATCAGTGTTGTTACGGCACGCATGCAGGTTTTACATAGGGGAATGGCGTTTTCCTTATCAGAAGCTTCCCCGACTTTGAACTGCTGATGCGGGGTTGCCGAGTCCGCTCCGCACAGATAGCAGATGTTTGGGTGGTACCTCATCGCCTGTTTTTTCGGCTGCGGTTCTTCTGCAGGTCTTCTGGTAGGATGTGGTTCTTTGACATTAGCCACGATCGAAGGCTGATCAGGTTCTTTAAAGATATCATCCAGCGGGATATTTCCCACATCATGGCTGTATTTTTTTGTATCAGGTGTTCGAGGATCATCTTTGAACTCGTCATCCATCTCACATCCAGATTTTGCGGAGCTGGATTCCTTTGGCGATTTTTTCTGCCCAAAGATCCTGGAAAAAAGTCCCTTCTTTTTTGGTTTATTAGACTCCCCGCTTACGGTCAATGCATCTGTCCAACCATCAGATGCAGGAGAATGATCCATCTCGTCGTAGACGCTCGATGAACCAGTATGGCCTATTGAGCCAAGGATCGAGTTATTTTTCTTTGCCTTTATTGGTTTTTCACAGCTGATCGATCCGCCTAACGGGTCAAATTCATTTTTTCGTGCCAAATAGATCCCTCAACGTATATGGAATATAGACCCATCCGATATTAATAGCTCTCTTTCTTTGTTTAGCCATTTAGTTAATCAAATTTATTAAACATTTTTGGGTTAACTGGATACAATTAATAACCGTGTAAAAGTAATTTATATGACGCATGCGCGATACGACCAAAACTCCACAGATCCAGGATAGGAATCTGCCGAATTATAAACTTCGTTTCGTCCTTCTTATACTTGCCGCACTGGTCTGTATTTTGGTCTCATTTGGTGTTGGAAGATTTTCCATCTCGCTGTATGATGTTATCCTGATCTTTTTATCGCATATTTTTCCGATTCCTGAGACATGGGATTATGCGATGTACAGTGTTGTCATCAACATCCGACTTCCAAGGATCATTGCGGCGCTTCTTGTAGGTGCGGCGCTTTCGACCGCCGGTGCCGCATATCAGGGGATATTTCAAAATCCGTTAGTCTCTCCAGATATTCTCGGAGCTTCGGCGGGTGCGGGTTTTGGTGCGGCTCTCGCGATCTATCTCTCGCTTGGCAGCGGTATGATCACGATCCTTGCCTTTGTCGGCGGTCTTATCGCGGTAATGGTTGCCTACATGGTCAGCCGATTGACGAAAGGCAGTGCCACTCTTAGTATGGTCCTTGCCGGAATTTTAGTTGGGAGTTTATTTTCCGCATCAATATCTTATATCAAACTGGTGGCTGATACCACCGATCAGCTTCCGGAGATCACCTACTGGCTGATGGGCGGGCTTGGCGGCGTCACGCTGAATGATGTGCTATTTGCCGGCATCATCATCTTCCTTGGGATCCTGCCGATATTTCTTGTCCGCTGGCGAATGAATGTTCTCACTCTTGGCGAGGATGAAGCGAAAAGTCTTGGGATCAATACCCACCGGCTTCGCCTGATGATCATCATCTGTGCCACCTTGATCACGGCAGTGGCGGTTTCGATCTCCGGTGTGATCGGATGGGTCGGTCTTGTTATCCCGCATTTTTGCCGGATGCTTTTTGGCTATGATTATCGAAAGATCATTCCCGCAGCTATTATTTTGGGTGGTGGTTTCCTCCTCCTTGTGGATGACTTTGCCAGAAATATCTCCACGACCGAGGTCCCGATCGGGATCTTGACCGCATTTGTCGGGGCGCCGATCTTTGCTTATTTACTTATCATGGGGGGCAAACGATCATGAGTGTCACGGTAAAAAATCTGAGTTTTTCCTATGGAAAAAAACTACCGTTGGTATTGGATAACATCTCCTTTTCCGCGAACGACGGGGATCTTCTCGCTGTTCTAGGTCCAAACGGTGTGGGAAAAAGCACCATGTTTCGCTGTATGTTAGGGTTTTTGGAAAAATATACCGGCGAAATTTACCTTAACGATATCGATATCAGGACCCTGACACATAAGCAGATCGCGAAAAAAATCGCTTATATCCCTCAGTCCACCCATCCGGTCTTCAATTACCCTGTTCTGGATGTGGTTCTGATGGGTCTTACCAATCAGCTTCGACTTTTATCTGCGCCAAATCAGGTCCATATCGATGAGGCATTTGCCGCGATGCAAAGTCTGGGTATTGGTCATCTGCGTGACGCTGGGTATGGTGAGATCAGCGGCGGAGAACGCCAGCTTGCTCTTATTGCCCGGGCACTTGTCCAAAAAGCGAAGATCCTTATCATGGATGAACCAACAGCAAATCTCGATTACGGGAATCAATTTCGGGTGATGTGCCGTATATCGGATCTTGCCAAAGAAGGGTACATCATCATCCTCTCCACCCACAATCCGGATCATGCTTTTTTGTACGCAAATCGTGTGCTGATGATCCAAAATGGAAAAGTGATAGCAGAAGGAGCACCTGATGATGTTCTGGACGAAAAACTGATCAAGGATGTGTATGGCGTGGATGTCCATATCGAAGATTTTCAGTCAAAGTCGCGTCATCACAAACTCTGTGTTCCCGTAGAGGGCGGAGCACAGACCGAGGAAAAATAGAGTCGATAAAAAAATAAACTGGAACTTCTGTTCCTGTTTTTCGATCAGGATCTGATTTTTTATTTCAGGGCGCAGGTCCCTGCACATGGCTCCTTTTCAGGAATGACCAAACGGTAGGCATTTGCAAGGACAGATGAGTTAGCAAGAAGTCCTGCGACCAAAACTGCCTCCAATATTTCTTCATTGGATATCCCCATCTTTTTTGCGACCTGCATATGATACGTCGTACAGTGGTCACACCGTAACGCTGCACCCACTGCCAAACTGATGAGTTCTACCGTCTTTGGAGGAAGAGCTCCTGCCTGTGTAACTGCATTTTTATAGAGCAGATGTGCGATCAGCGCCTCGGGATTGTCCTCGAGCTTCTGATAGATCAGAGGAGATGTCCCAAATTCCTCCTCGATCTGTGCGAGCCAGTCAGCAGCTGTCTTTTTTGCACCTTTATTCTGAACTTCGGCGATCGCCTCATCAAATTTTCTATCGATTTCTACCATGATCTACACAACTATGTTAGTTTCAGAAAGCGGTCGGATACGGATCAGAATATAATTTCTCATGCGTGAAGGCAAAACATCTGCTACATCGCCGACCTTCACCTCATCTTCGATCACGAGATCACGTATTTTTTGTGCGTATTCTGGGTAAGCAAACTTGATTCGAAGACCATTCAGCTGGACCGCTATCGGGCACGGAGAATAGACCTCCTCGATCTCCGGAAGTTCCTGTTTGATGAGGGCCTGAAGTCTGGCAGGTGAGACCGAGAGTGGATCGTTTGCGATCTCCTGACGGCGTACTTCCAGAACTTTTTCTACCTCTTCGACCACCAGATCCAGCCGGTGTATGTCAGCTTCGGTCTGGGTCCTGTGCATAAATCTTCCAAGTCCTCCTACGTACCCTGCAACAGGCGGATAGGTCTGCTTCTCCAGGACCTCTCTTTCGGGTCCACCGGTCAAAATGATCGGGACGGTGACACCGTATCGAAACTTGGGGAACTTCATTTCAATACAGGTGGCAAAGTTGCCAAGGACGAAGATCGCCAGATCATGTTCATTTATCAGATCACGCTCCTCGTCATTCATCTGAGCGATCCGTTTGCCAAATCCGCGTGCCATACCAAGCATGTTTGTTTTCGATCCTTTGCTTCGCAGATACTCGGCAACGTCGCATGCTGAATGGGGGAGGTGATGGATCTCCAGACTCGGTATCACCACCGCGATCTCGGTTCCTACCAGCGGGGACTCTTGGATCTCTCCTGCGAGCGGCCGGGAGAACTCGATGAGACGTTTGATGTCCTCCTTTGGCATAAGAACCTGCAGAATGACCTCGCTTGCAATGTTATGTCTCTGGACGATATGTCCGCCGAGATCCTCGATGTAATCAATGATCTCATCAAGGCGGTACACCCCTCCTTTGTAGGTGATCGGCACAAGGATCATCGAAGAGCCTCCTCCATCTTCAGAAATCGGTCCGCGATGATCTTATCAACAAAGTCTGCAGGAAGGGTGTTTTCACTTGCCGCGAAAGAGAACCGATTTTTCCCGTAATTTTCTCTCCTGACTTTGAATCCCTCAGGGGCGATCACCTGCATCGCGTAGATCAGATCTTTGAAGAGTGATTCGGCCGGGTCGATGACGACCCAGTCTCTAATATCCTTTGGGATCGGTACGTTTTTGATGATGACCGTGAATCGGTCAGGCTGATCGACATTGTCGTGCCCGAGTTTCTGCCACAACATTTTCAGCATTGCAGCAAGATATCTTTCGTCTCCGATCGCGATTGTGGCCTGATCGTCCTGGATCAATACATTCCCTACATCCGAGATCTTTATCGCCGCACGCGGTGGGCGAATGAGCCCAACCGCTATAAAAATGGGAAATTGCGGATCGATGTATAAATGAAGTCCTTCCACTATGCCGAGCAGGTTGTGGTCCTGAAGTACGGTCGTGGTGATTTTTATGTAGTTGTCAGAGCCATCTTGGGTGCATTCCACCTCGAAGTAGTCCAAACCTGACATTTAAGACTCCTTCACCTTCTTATCAACAAAGCCTGAGGAGATCAATGCTCCTCCAACCGCCCCGATATACTGGGGATAGCGGGGCACGACGACCTCTGTTCTAAGCATTCGTCCCATGGCACGGACGAGTCCCTGAATAAGTGCGGAACCTCCTACCATGATGACCGGCTCTTTGATGTCAACCTCCTGGAGCTGCTGTTCATATACCTGCTGGGCAACACTGTGGCATGCTGCAGCTGCAACGTCTGCGGGTTTGTATCCTGCTGCGAGAGCATTGACCAAGGATTGTGTTCCAAAGACGATACAATAACTGTTCATCGGAACATTCTCTCCACCATCACTTTCCATTGACAATGGGCCAAGTTCTGTGATATCCACACCAAGCCGCTTCGCCGTCATCTCCAGGAATCTTCCTGAAGCCCCGGCACAGATACCTCCCATCGTGAATGAACCGGGTATCCCGTCTTTTACACTGATGGCTTTGTTATCCATGCCGCCGATATCGATAACGGTTGCAAATCCTTTCTGAGCATCTGCAAGATAAACCGCTCCCTTAGAGTTGACCGTGAGTTCTTCCTGAACAAGATCAGCTTTGAGATGTTTTCCGACAAGGAATCTTCCGTATCCGGTGGTTGCACTTGCCTGAATGTCGGAAATTTTGAGTCCTGAGTCCTCAAGTGCCAAGGCTATGACCTCATCTGCACTTTTCAGAACATCAGTGGTTGGTCTCCATCCTTTCCCGATGATCTCGTTGTCCTGCATGATGATGCATTTGGTGGTCGAAGAGCCTGAGTCCACCCCCATCGTTGTACCGACCTGGACCTCACGGGCCATCAAACCACGGCGTTTTGCGATCGTAGAAAGTGCTTCCAGTCTGGTCAAAAGGGTGGATGCCCCGGTCCGTTCATTGAATGAGTAGGAAACGACCGGGATCTTTGAATTTTCCACGATATATCTGCGGAGTTCATTTCGAACTATAGCCGCCTCTGCACAGCGGAAACAACTTGCGATGAAGATCACATCCGCGGCAGAGACAGTTGGAGCACAGATGTTTTACCCTGACGTAATGTTAAAGGATGTAAGACGCGCCTACAAGGACTTTGGTCTCCAGGTGAAAAGTGCAGATCTGAAACTTGCCATCGCACGTGCCCAGG
>DALTVZ010000056.1 GCA_029987315.1 Methanocorpusculum sp. | reverse complement strand
GTAGGGATTCGAACCCTAGATATTCAGCTTAGGAGGCTGACGCCATATCCTGGCTTGGCTACATGCCCTGATTCTCATAATTATTCGGGCTCTTGGGGGATATCTTTTTCGAACCTGCACACCCACATTTACGACACATGAGTCTGGCTGCGTATGGCAAAATCATCCGTCCGATGAACGCTGGTGTTTCTGGTATCACCGCAGGGATCGCCTACTTTATAGCCGGGGGAACGAACCCGATCCTTGCAGGGTTGCTGTTTTTTATCGTTCTTGTTATCTGCGGGGCAGGAAACGTTCTAAACGACTACTTTGATCTGGAGATCGACAAGGTAAACCGGCCGGACCGACCGATACCCTCCGGCAAGGTCTCTATGAAGGGAGCACTTATTTGGGCCGGGATACTGTTTGCAGCCGGAGTTTTTTTGGCCTTCTTCACGAATGTCTGGTGTCTTGGGATCGCTTTAGTAAATGTTTTTCTTCTGATCCTGTATGCGGCAAAGTTCAAAGGGATCCCGTTTCTGGGTAATCTCAGCGTTGCCTATCTTTCGGGGAGTATCTTTCTCTTTGGCGGGTTTTTGGTCGGCCCTGAGTCGTTCCTTGTTATGCTGCCGCTTTTTGCGATCACGTTCTTTGGGACCCTCGCACGGGAGCTTTTGAAGGATGCCGAGGACATCGAGGGGGACCGGCTTGGCGGAGCACGAACTCTGCCCATGCAGCTCGGTGTTCGCCGGACCTCGGTTCTTTCGGTGTTCTTTGTCATCTGTGCGATACTCTTCAGTTTTGTTCCATTCCTGACATGGGGCATTTTGTATCTGATCCTGATCGGCATCGTCGATGTGTTTATCTTCCTCGTGACCGCGAGGTCGCTCAGATATACGAGTTCAGAGGAACTTGCTGCCTCGCCATGCACAAGTCATCTCAAATACGGGATGTTTGCAGCACTCTTTGTGTTCCTGTTGATGGAAATCCTTTCAGTTTTTGGTATATGGGCCTGATATTTCAGAACATATTAATATCCCTGAAGTCGAAGGATTAATTAGCATACTTGGGGTAGCATGAAGGTATTAGTAAAAGATAAACTGCACATGGCAGAGGCAGGATCATACTTCCGTGGTTCAGTACAGATCGACGGTGATTTTCTCGTTCCTCCCAGGACGTTCTTCTGGAAAGATCTTGTCGTTACCGGAAATCTCTATCTGTGCCCCGAGTCCCATGTCGCCGGAAATGTGACATGTAATGGTGCGGTGATCTGCCGCGACTCGGTCATCGAAGGGGAGCTTGATTCAGGCTCAGAGCAGCTCACGGTCTGTGATAATGCCAAGGTCCGTGTGATCAAGTCGGATGGGAATGTTCTGCTCCGCCCGGGGATCGTGTCCTCCGAGGTTCGCGGCGTCAATATTTTGGTCATGGGCAAGATCCAGTGCGCGAAGCTGATGGGCAAAAACACCCGCGTCGTAACCAACTAACATCTATCTTTTTTACATTCACCGTACAACTACTAGGTATGGCAGATATTGTTTTGATATCCGGGAGTCCGCGGGCAAACGGAAATACTGAATTTGCATTGAACGTGTGCAAGGACGCGATCGAAAAGACGGGACTGACGGCTAAGATCATCTCTCTTCGGGGAAAACCGATCCAGGGATGTATCGCATGCGGCGAATGCGGCAAAAACGGGAAATGCTGTCTGAATGACGGGCTGAACGATATGCTCGAGGACATCAAAGAAGCGAAGGGTCTGATCATCGGGGCTCCGGTCTACTTTGGAACGGCACGCGGCGATGTGATGAACCTTATCCAGCGTGTCGCGATGGTTGCACGGGCAAATGGAAACTGGCTTTCGGGGAAAGTCGGCGGCCCGGTGGTCGTGGCACGACGCGGGGGTCTGACCTCGACCCTGCAGGAGATGCTGATGGCCTTTTTCATCTCAGATATGATCGTCTGCGGTTCTTCCTACTGGAACATCGCGTTTGGGCATGCGCCGGGTGATGTGGCACGAGATATCGAGGGTATCGCTACTCTGGATAAGTTTGGAACGAATGTTGCGAATTTGATTCTGCAGCTTCGAAAATAATTCTGAGATTATTTACTAACTCTTCTTTTTTTAAATAAATGTTACACAGGGTGCTCCCAATACAATTTGGAAGGAATATGGCCGGGTGTGGACACATGGAAAAAAACCGCGTTAATTCGCGGGGATTCGCGGTTAGTTTATCTCATGTTTCCACAGACGTGCATTTAACAAGGAGTTTGAATCCTATCTTCTATTCAGTACACAAGCGTCAGTTTCCCGTTCTTCGCCACCTCGGCAGCGAGATGCGTCGGCGGGAGTTTTGACGCGAGCACCGATATTTTTGCAAACAGACATTTTCGAACCAGTTCTGCAGTGATCTTTCCTGAAACGATCACCGCCGTACTCTCAGGAGAGATCCCATCCATAAGTAATCTCCCGACGACCTTGTCAAGCGCTGAATACTGTCCGATATCCTCAGCAGATGTGAGAAGTTTCCCGTTTGCAAATGCCTTTGCACCAAACCCACCTGCTTTGATCACCTCACTGCAAAATTCCTCCCTCAGAATATTCTTTTGGACCGGGATGCATGTCGTAAGCACCGGCATCTTCTGAGGATCAAGATAAGACGCCGTTCCCCCGCATCCCGATACCACACTCTTTTTTGGCAGAAGCACCTTGAACGGATTTTTTGTCAGCACACTCACCCCTGAATCATTTCTCATCACCGACTCGATATCAGTATACGGAACTATTCCCTCGGTCACCAGATAGCCTGCCGCAAACTCCTCGGTCATCTCTTTTAGCATCATCACGGTCACCAACCCTCGTCCGTTCACCGTTAAGGAAACCGGCTGCTCATTCAGTAAACCATTCTGAAACGTCGTCATCGTGTGATAGCATATAGGTTTGGTAAAAGTATAAAATGTCCTCTCTCATAGTATTAACCAATGATAATACAGGGACGAAGCATTGCAAAAGGGACTGGGACCGGTCCACTTCTGATAACCGACACACCGATCTCTTTTCTTGGAGGTATCGATCCAAAGACCGGCATCATCATCGATCCGTCTCACCCGCTTGCCGGTCAGTCGATCACCGGCAAAGTCCTCGTCTTCCCATATGGAAAAGGCTCGACGGTTGGCTCCTACACCCTATACGCCCTCATGAAAAACAATGTGGGCCCTGCCGCGATCATCAACACCGAGTGCGAAACCATCATCGCGACCGGAGCGATCATAGCAGAGATCCCGACCATTGACCGCCTCAAAGGCGATCTCCCAACAGAGGGTGTGGTCACGGTTGACGGGACCCTTGGAACAGTGACCACGGAATAATGCGGGTCACCTGGCGTTTCATTGCTGCGGCACGAAACTCCTATGCTGCCCTGTATGCCGCCTGTCAACAGTACGGATATGTTCTCGAGGAGGTCGACTCGCCTTCGAACGAAGATGTCATCTGTTATAGTCTGAACAGTCTGGACTATTCCCAGTATGCCGAGGAGATCGCGTCGACCGAGCAGATCACCATAGTCGGCGGGCCGCATCCATCCGCATGCTGGAAGGATGTCACCAAAATTGCTGATTATGTCGTGGTCGGCGAAGGAGAACGAACCCTCCCTCGTCTTCTTGCGGCTCTTGAAAAACATCAGGACGGATCGCGGATCCCCGGCGTTGCCACACACGAATCGGGTCTTGTTCCGATCGATCACTCGGTCCGACTGGATGCATTCCCCTCCTTTTCCCGAATAAAAGGCTATATCGAATTATCCCGTGGTTGCCCGTTCTCCTGTGCCTACTGCCAGACCCCATGTCTGCATGGAAAACGGATGCGTCACCGATCCCGTGAATCGATCGTGATGCTGGCAGAAAAACATCAGGATGTCAGATTCGTGACGCCAAACGCCTTTGCCTACGGCTCAGCAGACGGCCGCACCCCTGATGTAGAAAAACTTGAACGGCTCCTTTCCTCGATGCCAAAAAATAAAGTTTACTTTGGGACGTTCCCCTCCGAGGTCAGACCCGAGTTCGTCATTCAAGAGACCGCCGAACTGGTGACCGAGTTTTGTTCCAACACCAAGCTCCACTTCGGGGCGCAGTCAGGCTCGGATGCTGTTTTGAAAAAAATGCGCCGCGGGCATACGGTCGCGGATGTTTTCTCTGCCCTGGAGATCTGTAAAAAAGTTGGGCTGACCCCGGTCGTTGATGTGATCTTCGGCCTTCCGTTCGCGACAGACGAGGATGAGGAGGCGACCCTCTCACTTGTTCGTGAGGTGACCCGCTATGGAACGGCGCATGTCCATTACCTGACGCCCCTCCCGGGGACCCCGCTTGAGGGTTCTGTTCCCAGAGATATTTTACCTGAGGTGGACAAGAAACTCGGTGAGCTCGCTTTGAACGGGCGGGTCACCGGATACTGGCATGATAAATTTTAGGCTTAGACCATCTTTTCTGGTGCGGCCTGCATAAATTCCCGTGCGACCGTCGTTGCGTAATGTCCAGGCGGCAGAGCGAAGGTCAGCTCAACACTGTTTTCATTGACCGATGTCTGAACTGCGGCGGAAAGAGAGATCCTTCTGTGTGCTCCGTCGAAGTTGGTCTTTACGAACTCAGTGGCATCGGCAAAGCTCTGCATCGAGATGTTGTCCTGCTCCATCTGAGCAAACATTATCTCTTCTAACGGACCGGGGGCGACGGGGAGCGTTTTTCCCGGCATCCATGCGACGACGAAGCATCGTTCGCGTTTCATGTGCTGACGTGCCGTTGTGATATTTTTCTCTGTAGCGGTGTCGACGCGTTCGTTTGCGAAGACGAGGTGTTCACCGATCCGCGGCTCGTTCAAGGGGATGTTCTCCTCGCACCGTTTTGATACGGCGATGTTGAAGAGCCAGGACTGATACGCGGAGACGAACATGGAGAGGAGCTTTGGGGGCATTGCCTGCAAAGCCGCTCCGTGATCGCCGGGTTTACTCATCAGAGAGTTGAGCATGATCCGTTCGTAGGAGAGCCAGGTCGGCAGTTCGTAGAGTGCGGTCTTTGCATCCCCTGTTTCTGCGAATGCTTTTCTCGCATTCTGGACCTGTTCGGATTCATGCGGGAAGCAGCCGCCAACATACAGATCGACGGCTTCTTTGAACTCGTTTCTCAGGATGTGGTATCCCATCTTGTGGGTGACGGGTTTGAGTGCGCCAAACCTCTGGAGCCCGTAGTAGTTCGGGATGCCGCTTGCTATCTCGCTGGAGATCGCGGAGGTGATCTCTTTAAGGTTTGTTGGTTCGCAGTCCCGAAGGGTGATCTTAAAGGTGTTTCCGAGAAGATTGCCGAGTCCAAGCGAGAACTGGTGGGTCCCTATTGGTTCAATGATCATGTCCTTTATGGCGAGATTTTCGATAGCCTCGGTCGGGACGTTGTAGAGGGAGATGTATTGTGAGGTGACCGCGTTTTTATCTTTGGTGCCTGCCCATCCGATCCGTTTTTGGCTGATCCGCAGACGGCTGGTTATCTCATGCATGGCGTGCTGGTGTTCCCAGGAACGTTTGGTGAGTTTACAGATGGTGAAGGGTCCGGTGTTGGTGAAGGCGATGGGCTGCTCTTCGACGACAAAGTCTTCTGGGGAGGCTCGAAGGCGGCCGCCGATCCCCGGCTCGTTTGTGGCGTAGTACCGCATGCCGAGGTCGATCTCGAGTGGGTGGGTGGATGGTTTCATGTTAGAGAAGGGGGAGGTGTCCGGTTATTTTATTGATAAGTTCAGCTTTTGCTGGGCCAATTCCAAGAGCAGTTACGGTTCCGGGAGGGATCTCGGTGTATCCTGCGTCGATGATGAATGAGACAGGAACGCCCTGCATCTCTGCGACGACTTTAAGTTCGTAGAGTGCCCGCTCGCTTTGGGCTTTGAGGGCGACCTTTTTCTGACCTTCACGAAGCCATTCTTTTTTGTCCGCAAGAGAGGCCTTTTCGTATGCGCCGATGGAGGCATGAGCTGCCTGAGCGCACATTTTTCCGCAGCTGAGCTTGAGGTCGCTTCGTAATACGAGACACTGTTTATATTTGAATTCTTCTTCTCCGCCTTTCATTCGTGTGGTTATATTTGGTGGACAGGGGGATAAAGACGTTTATTAGCGGGTTGGACGCAAGCGAAGCGAAGCGGACGACCTCAGCGGAGCAAGTTTCTTTTAGAAACTTGCGATTGTGGGTTGGACGCAAGCGAAGCGAAGCGGACGACCTCAGCGGAGCAAGTATCTTTTAGAAACTTGCGACTGTGGGTTGGACGCAAATCTCGCCCTTCGAGTCCCAATGAGAGTATGGCATCTGTCTCTTGCATCTCTCCAATCTATATTTAACATAGCTCTTTGAAGCTCGCAAGGCAAAGCCTTGCTCTCCGACTCACTTCGTTCGCTTGTATCCTACAGTCTCTCTGATCCCATCCTCG
>DALTVZ010000055.1 GCA_029987315.1 Methanocorpusculum sp. | reverse complement strand
TAGCCATGCAGACAAACAGATAGGTATGACAAGTTCTGGTGAACTGAAAATACAATGGGCTTTGCAGTATATGCCGGTCCTATCGGCGATCAAGAAACGATTTGAAGAGGAGAAGCCTCTCAAAGGCCAAAGGATAGGGATGGCCCTTCATGTCGAGGCGAAGACGGCATGCCTCGTCAGAACGCTTCAGGCAGGCGGAGCTGAGGTGTGTATCACTGGATGCAACCCGCTTTCCACGCAGGATGACGTTGCAGAGGCACTACGGGAAGGTGGCATCGCCTGTTTTGCAAAGAGAGGGTGTAATACCGAGGAGTATTATGAAGCGATCGATAAAGTCCTGGATGCAAAACCAACCCTGACCATCGACGACGGTATGGATCTGATCAACAGAGTTCATCTCGACAGAAGAGATGCACTCCAGGGGATCATAGGAGCATGCGAGGAGACAACGACGGGGATCCATCGGTTAAAATCAATGCATGCCGAAGGAAAACTTGAGTTCCCTGTATTATCGGTGAACGACACGCCGATGAAACATTACTTTGACAATGTTCACGGCACCGGCGAAAGTGTTCTCGCCTCCATCATGCTAACAACAAACGTTCTCATTGCAGGGAAACACATAGTTGTGGCCGGATACGGGTACTGCGGAAGAGGTGTTGCCACCAAAGCACGGGCTCTTGGCGCACGCGTTATCGTAACAGAGGTCGATCCCCGCCGCGCACTTCAGGCACACTTCGATGGGTTTGATGTCATGTGCATGAATGAAGCAGCAAAACTTGGTGATCTGTTCATCACGACAACAGGAAACTGCGACATCATCACCGATCACCACTTCCAGTTGTTAAAATCCGGAGCGATTCTTGCGAACGCCGGTCACTTCAACAATGAGATCTCCATTCCTTGGCTCGAAGCCCATGCAGGATCTGTTGAACACCGCGACGGAATCGACACCTACGTTGTTGGAGATAAAAAGATCCATCTGCTTGCAGAAGGAAGGCTGGTCAATCTCGCAACACCGAAAGGTATGGGACACCCGATCGAGGTCATGGACCTGAGTTTTGCAGTCCAGGCTCTTGGTATTGAATACCTAGCTAAGAACGGCAAAAATATGTCGGCCGGCGTCCACGACATCCCCTCAGAGATCGATGAATACATAGCCCGACTTAAACTGGCAGCTGTTGGCGCATCGATCGATGAATTGTCCTGTTGCCAAAAAGAGTACATGTGCTCGTGGAACCACGGCACATAATATTTTATTCAACTTTTTCTTTTTTCCAGATCAGTCGCTTTTCCACCACCTCTTCGGCAAAGATCAAAAATGCATATGAGGCATAGGAAAAGACCGCCGGTACCAGCAGATGTTCGTCAGGGATTTTTCTTGCATTGGTGTTTCCAATGATCCTGACAAAATCCAGAGCATATAATGCATCATCACTCAGGATACCCGAGCGACCGATGGTACCGCAAAGGGTCCCAAACTTTGTGTTGTCAACACGGACCTTCTGATATTTACAGACGAGTTCAGCAATGAGAACGGTGATATCACAAAGTTTTCTGGTGGCTGTCTCTGATTTTTTCTGGCGTGAGATGGGGTCAAGGTCACGAAAAATCGGATGGATAGCGGCAATTTCGATGAACCGTTTCATCCGCATCTCATAACCGGAAAGTACAGCTGGTCGTTCATAGATGCTTTTTTCGAGATCGATCCCTTTTTCTCTAGGCAGAGAATACGCAATCGACAGAGATGAGCCGACCCCGCCTGATGGGATAGAGAGGATCGTGTCGCCTATGTTCTGCATATCATAAAGAGCGTTGCAGCACATAGAAAGTCTGTTTGACGCTTTAAGCGTTTTATGCAGTTCTCCTGCTGTAACTTCGAGATGTGTCTTTCCCTCTAAGGAGGCCGTATCAAATCTGCGATATAATTCGTGATGAAAATCAGACGCAGTTAGGTTTCCGCTTTTTTCGGTCATAATTTATCCAAACAGGCCAAAGAGGCCTTTCTTCTTTGCAACCTCGACCTCAATGATGAGGTTGCCTTTTTTCTTCGGAGATAGGACCCCGAGTCCTTTGCCTTCGGGCGGGGTAAAACGATCTCCCGTTTTTATGCCGGAAGGTACAGTGATTTTAATGGTTTTGTTGAACAGCAGCGTGAGGGGCATCATGCCGCCTTGCTCGGCGATTTTTGGCGGGATCTGTAGATGGCAGATCAGATCATTTGTTTCGTCATCGATCTCCCAGTTTTCTTCAGGGATCACTTTGAGGTTGACATACAGATCTCCCCTAGGTTTTCCTTCGACAGGCACGCCTTTGTTCTCGATCCTGTACCGCCGAACGCCGGGATAGACTTTGATAATGATCTTCTCTCCAGCGACCTTCATCGGGATCTTGCCTTTTCCATATGCGGCGATCGTTAGGGATACCGGATAGTCTGTTTCGATATCACCGCTTTTCGTCGGCATCCCTGACATTTTTTTGCCGCGAGGTGAAGGAACTGCAGAGATTGATGAATGTTCGGCATCATAAGCAGCCTTGATTTCAGGATTGCTGAGAGCCTCGTATGCCGCCATTATTTTGAGCAAACGTTCGTTATACTCCTGCTGTTTGTCCTCATCACTGCCCGCACGATCCGGGTGAAACTCCTTTACGAGAGCAACATAGGATTTTTTTATCGTTTCAGGCGTCGCGTTTTCAGCCACGCCAAGAGTGTCATAGTGGGAATCGCCCATTCGACTATGTTATTGGTTTTATTAAAGGATAGAACTTATCTCATAATCG
>DALTVZ010000054.1 GCA_029987315.1 Methanocorpusculum sp. | reverse complement strand
GCACGGCTGAGATGATACCAACACATGCAAAGAGAACTGCAAGTAAGATGTATGTTATTTTTTTCATAATCACACCGTCATGAGGATCTCCACGACCCGCAAAAAGAGCAGGAGAGAACTTACGTGGATCATAAGAATATAGGGAGCTCCGGAAGCCCGTGTGATCTCAGCTTTACCGATATAGAAGGGGGCCATTCCTTCGCCAAGAACACCTACCAGCAGGAGAAGTTTGGCGATCACAGGCACGCCTCCCACTGCCGCCAATTCCCAGATGGAAAGTGTACCGGTCGTTGCCGCAATTATCGCGGCTCCGGCAAACAAGGGAACCGTTCCCATCATCACGACCAGTCCATACGAGAATGCGGCCGAAAGAACCTGTTTGTTTTTTACTGCGGCAACTATTCCAATATTCAGGACACCGATAAAGGCGGCAAAGAGGGTGAAGTTGAAGATATCTCCCGTGACAATAGCGCCAATGGTTGCGATCCCACAGGCAATGGCCATAAATCTCTGGAATTTCGCAAGGTCGATCGGTGTTTCCTTCAGCGAATAGCCGTCAGTACCAAATACGATCTCGACCGGTTTTTCCGGAAGAGAAATGACCGCAAGTATAACAAAGATCGCGGCAAATGCAAATAAGACCACCGTATATCCCGAAAGATAATGGATCATATCGCCAAACGGTATCGTTACTAAAATCGCTTCCATCATGTTCCATCACCCCGCATGGTACCGACCAAACCTATCTTTGCCATCACCTTGATCATGATCCCAACGGACGCCACCATAAGAGCGAGGAACCACTGACTTGGAAAGAGGATGAAGACAAGAAACGCCAGTACCCAAAGTACCCAGGCATATCCTGAAGCATTCTCTGATGAGAGGAAATTCTCGGTCGTAGATTTTCCAAGGAAGAAAAGGACAAGACCCAGACCTGCAATAAGACCGCCGGTGAATCCGGTCAGGAATATACCATAAGCTACGAGCAACGCTCCGATGATCGGCGGAGCGGTATGCAGGACCTCGATGTCGAGACGGCGGACCGGACGAACATTCTGGAGCCCTTCCTTCGCGAGCCATAACTCTGAGACCGCCATTATCTCGGCAACTCCGACAACAAGTCCAGGAAGAATAAGTGCCTCGGCAAGATCGGTCGCAAGCAATGCGATCACAACAAGCCCGGTTATCTCGATAAGGTCAACGATGATGAGCAGATGGATCTCATCTCTTTCCCGCACGATCGCTGAAAATGCGACTAAAATTGCGATAAAGGCAACGGCGAGTCCGATCTTATAGATAAGATCCATTTCAACTAAAAATTCGATCATTCCTTTGACCTCCGATAAAGAAACGCGGCTATGCCAAACGCACAGAACAGAATGCTGGCCTCAACGATGGTATCAAAGCCACGGGTGTAGTAGAGGATCTCATCAAGAACACCACCCGGGTGAGCGACGATGGTTGTCCCGAGATGGAACGTGTTGCCCGCAAGGAACTGACTGGCCGGGGTGAGATAGGCGGTGACGTAGCCAAGTATCGGCTCATTTTCCGGATACTGGGAAATGATCTCAGCAGGTTCTGTGAATGGGATACCGCCGCGATCATACGGATCAAGAGAACTTGAAGGATCAAGCGTCTTTGGGTAAAGCTGATCATTTTGATATGTAATGAAAGGGACACAGCAAAGTCCAAAAATAACGATCAGACATACGCAAATGGCGTAAACTTTCGGCAGGTTCTCAACCGTCGAGAGATAACATGAAAGCTTCTGGAACGGAGAAAAAGCTCCCCGTGCATTTTTTGCCGAGCAGTCTTTGGCATTTCGATCCTCTTTCATGATGCCTCCTTCTTCTCAATCACTCGAACGAAAATCAGCGTGGTGACGATGTTGACGGCAACAAAGGTCACAAGAGCAAGTGTCTCACTAAAGGTGAGCATGATGAAGACGAGCCCGAACTCGGCGACCTCCATATTGATGAGCCGTGTCAGATAGGTTTTTTCACGCGGAAATGCGGTGAAGAGGACACCAAGCAGAAGGAGAATGCATCCTACAAGAAACTCAAGAGGAAGGATCATTTGGCTGCCTCCCGTTTTTTGCCGAGAAGAAGCAGTATAAACAACGTTCCGATCGGCATCAGGAGGGCAATGACAATTGCGATATCAAGGTATCCTTTGTCCACAAGAAAGAGAACAACTCCTGCTACAAGGATGCCAAGACAGATAAGTTTGTCAAAGGCGGATCTCACAACAAGCGTTGCTATTCCTCCAAAGAGAGCGAGGAAGATCGCCAAGATCAAGATCAGAGAGTTCATTTCTCCTCCAGTTGGGCAATGGTGCTTGAGATGGCATTTGACTCAAGGGTCGAGCCGATGAAGTACGCGATCGCCGCAACGATCGTTATGGGGTACGGCATCAGAAGAACAATACATCCTGCAACTGCAAAGCTCATGGCGTTGAGATACGGTAGTTTTTTCAGCGTTTTCGGTTCGAACACAGCACGAATCGCACAGAATATTGCGATGATCACGCATATCCCCTCAACGATCATGAGATCTTCCTCCATATCTTTCCAAGAATGCGGCTCGAATATTTTGGCGAGATACCTTGGACGAGAAAAATAGCTATAACACAACCGGCAATAAAGGATTCAGGGGGAAATCCGGCAAACGAGGTACATATCCAGACCATAAGCGTGGCACAAACTCCTCCGGTCAGTCCTGCATACCCTTTGTCAGCACATATGCGTGCTCCTACGTAAACAAGAACGAGTGAGATCACGGCACCCCAAACCCCCCACACAAAGTACCCGCATGCGGCAAGAAGCGTTCCTGCCGAAGCATCAGGCGAGGTAATGATGTTGCCGATCATCCAGCCGCCGTTTCGATCCCCGCCGCTTTTTTCGAGCTCTTTGCCGATCACATCAGCACCAGAGACCCCGCCATGTTTTGGGAGTTTCCAGAACATATCAACTGCTATAAAAAGCACAAGGCACAAGACAGCAGCAAGGGGAATAGCAGGGATCAGTTCAATCATAATATTTCATCCAAACCTCTAAATGGGAGCGGTAATGCTAGTTAGTTAGATATTGACATCTGGTTAGATAAATGTGTTGCATTTATGTACCTATTGATGCCCCTTGGAAAGAAGCAGAACAATGAACCGAGGGAAAAAAAGAGTTAGTACTGGATTTCTCCAACAAAAACCGTGACCGCAGGTCCGGTCATCAGCGGGATCTCTCCAACCGTGATATCAAGCGGACCGCCGCATGTCTTCACGTGAATAATTTCCCCATGTACCTTTCCGGTTTTTGCAGCGATCAAAGCTGAGGCAACCGACCCAGTACCACATGAAAGGGTCTCCTCCTCAACACCGCGTTCAAAGGTTCGGATGACGATCTCCGACTGACCGGTGATCTGAACAAAGTTGACATTGGTTCCCTTGGGATAATTTTTGTGATGACGGATCCCAGGTGCGACCTCGTTGATATCGACACCCTCAACATCTCCGACAAAAATCACCGCATGGGGAACACCGGTGTTCACCGAATAGACGGTCATCCCATCGATCTCGCAGCTCTCCTGATAAACTGCTTTCCCCATGTTGATGGTGGCCATGAAGTCACCTTCGGAGTCATACCCCACACGGACCTGCATAATTCCTGCAAGAGTCTCAACTTTGAAAGCTTTCATCTTTGCATGTTCTTTATCGAATGCATATTTTGCAAGGCAGCGGATCCCATTGCCGCACATCTCAGCCTCACTTGCATCCGGTTGGAAAAGCCTCATGCGAATATCTGCCTTGTCTGATTTGGAAATAAAGAGGACCCCATCTGCCCCGATACCAAATCTCCTGTCACAATATACAACAGCAAACTGTGCCTTCATTTCATCAGGAATGATGACCTGGTTCATCTCATCGATCAGAATAAAGTCATTTCCGTTTCCGTGGAGTTTCGTGAACGTTATTGACATAACGTCCTGTTTCGGGAACTTAATGGTCATAATGATAGTATATATGTTCGTGAGGATTAATACTCATCACTCTTCGTTGATATAAAAAAGAAAAAAGGAGGGTCATACTCCGACTTTGATTTGGAGAGGCGGTTTTAGCTCAAACTGAGCCCCATTTTTCCAAGGCTCTTCTAAGCTCGACATGCGTCTTTGCATACTCCTGGGCACGTATGCCCATGAAAGCTGCATCCACTGCCTGCCGCATAGCACGCGCTCCCGCAGCCGTTCCATCCGGGTGTCCATGGATCCCTCCACCTGCCTGTAGGACGATCTCGTTTCCAAGTGCGGTGACCTCTGCCTGGACTTTGCCTGGGTGAAGACCGCCTGATGCTACCGGAAACACTGGGCGAAGATTTGCTGCAGGATTGGTCAGTGCAAAGTTGTCACCGATGATCTCAGCGGTTCTTCCTCCCATCTTTCCAGAAACCGTGCCTGTGTGAAGCTGATCCCCACCACAGACCCTGACCAGTTTTGCAATAGGCCGCATCGCAATGCCATGCTCAGGATTCTTTGTCATCGCACCGTGCATCGTCCGATGTACATGGATCGGAACATCGATCGATGGTTCGGAAGCAAGGCACTGAACTGCTGAAAAGCCTGCAGTGAGAACATCGACCATCAGCATATTTGCTCCTGCTTTAACTGCTTTTGAGGCGACCTCTAAGATCTGATCTCCGCCGGTGGTCACGTTCAAGGCATACAGGACCTGGACACCGGTTTCTTCCTTTGCTTTCTCAAGGGCCTCCATCACCAGCTCTAATCTGGTCATCAGCGGACAGAACTTCTGATTAGTTAATGTCTCATCGTCTTTGATCAGATCGACTCCACCGATCGCAGCCTGATAGGCAACCTCGGCGGTATCTTTTGGGGTCAGACCGACCTTTGGTTTAATGATCGTGCCAACATGCGGACGGCGGGTAGTATCAGTGCCGCAGAGTTTTCGAACACCCTCTACGCCATACTTAGGTCCGATCCCGGCAAGCCCTTTTGGTATGTCGATGTCGAGAAGCCGAACCGCTTCAAGTTTTCCAAGACCAAACAGATTCCCAGCTATAACTGAAAGATACTGAGG
This sequence comes from Methanocorpusculum sp., assembly GCA_029987315.1. Lineage (GTDB taxonomy): Archaea > Halobacteriota > Methanomicrobia > Methanomicrobiales > Methanocorpusculaceae > Methanocorpusculum. The sequence continues at coordinate 6,705 of DALTVZ010000054.1, read as the reverse complement.
GATGTTGCCCGGCTCAAATATCTCATAGGGAAAACGGATTTTCGTTTGGAAACCACTTCCCGATGGCTGGAGTTCAAGGACCACACCGTCAAAGGCGTGGACATACGCGGTTTTTTCATTCACCGTTTTGATATCGGTCCATGTTCCGGTCGTCTGCTCCTCGCATATTGCCTGGGCAGCATATTCTGGTGAAATGTTATCTTTTGGTTTGAAATAGTAGGTTGCTATTAAATCTTTCATGTTAGTGTTTCTCCAAACTCAGAAACTGGTTCTGTAACTCTTCAAGTCCCCATCCAAGGTACTCACGCATGATCGTGAAGGCAAGGTGAGGTGGGATCGCCCCAACTTCAGTGATTATCAAATCAATATATTCTGCCGGTGTAACATCAAAGACGGGATTTTTGACGGTCACAAACGGCAAACCTGCAGCAATATCATCGGGAAGAACTTCATACGTCGGGCGTTCTTCGATCTGGATCTTTTCGCCAAGAATGGTCCTGGGGGCAAACTTGTATGTCTCGGCGGTGACGATCACATTTTTACGGGCTTCATGAGCACAAAGAGCAATCTGTGACGTGCCGATTTTGTTTACAACGGCCCCATTTACCGTAATTGCATCGGCCCCTACAATAACGAGATCGACATCTTTCATCATTGATCGTACGGCTGAATCAACGATGTACGTTGTAGGGATCTCATGGTCGTTGAGCGTTTTTATGGTTATCCTGCCTTGGTTCCATGGCCGGACCTCGGTCGCATAGACCTCAATCTCCTTCCCCTGACGCTTTGCTTCGATGATACTCCCTAAAGCCGCACTTGAATTACAGTGTGTCATGACCACTGCGCCGTCAGGAATAAGATTTGCACCCATTGCGGATATCCGATCAAGTGCAATTCTGGATGACCAGATGAACTCATTCGCCTTCTCCCGAAGATTTCGGCGGGCGTCCTCCTCATTTTTGGAGGAGCGAACATGCCGCATAACGATCTGTATGGCATTTGGAAGAGATACGGCCGTTGGACGGGTCGAACCAAGAAGATCCGCCGCTAACTCCATTTCCCGTATAAATATCGATACATCTCCAGTCCATGGGAGCGTCTCGGCATGATCACGAAGCGCAGAAACTGCTTCCCGGGCGATTTTTCCGGCGCCGCGTATCTCCATCGAGATGATTTTTTCGGCTGTGTCGTTAATGCTCATTTATATTACAGATTGAAGTCTAAGATTAAATAACTGAGGGTTGAACCATGTTCTATCATACAGAGGGAGATTAATGTCTATTGGAGTTGTGTTTGACAGTGCGGGAACGCTTCTTAAAACGAACCGTGCCGTGAAAAATATTACGTGCTGCACACTATTGCATGACAATCCAGAAACAACGATGTTGACGTTTGAGGATCCTGACCGTATCCTTGTTCTTCTCAACGTCAGCTCGACCGAGATGATGAAGATGCCGCCTGAAAAGAATTTCTCAGAACATCTAAAAGAGGTCAACGTGGTGTTTGGTATCAGCTGCGGGAGAAAAATCATTGATGCTGAACGTGTAGGGACCATCCTTTTTTCCGATACCTGCTGCCGGGTATCTGATATGCAGGAGGTTATCCGTGAATGTTGGCGAACCGTTTCAAAAGAGGCCGAGGTATTTGCTCTGAATGCTGGAGTCATCATTAATCTCCGAACCGAAAAGATAGAATTTACGATCGCGGCTGCAGGATATCCATTTCCCGGGGTAAGAGAGATGATATCGGCGCTTCATCAGAAAGGGGTGGCGGTCTACATTGCTTCCGGAGACCGGACCTCAAAGCTCGAACTGGTCGCAGATAAGATCGGCATTCCGAGGGAACGTGTCCACGGAGTTGCAACTCCGGTGACAAAAGCGCAGATCGTAACGAGCCTCAAAGGAGAATATGATGTCGTCGTTATGGTCGGAGACGGTATCAATGATCTCTCAGCTATGCGTGCAGCCGACATTTCGATCCTGACGATCCAGCAAAAGGGAGAGCGCCCGGACGTACTCTACAAACAGGCAGGATATATCATAAATGATATACGTGAAGTGGTTGGGATCATAGATGCACTGAACGCTAATTGTGAGTGAAATCAGATAAATAATAGGGATATGAAGCAAAAAATATAATTATTTCAGAAAATCACCTGCAGAAAATGCATAATAATGACCAAGCATGATTCTTTTCATATCAGAATCTGCTTCTAAAAACTAATAACTCCGTAAAACAAACACATACCATTATAGAAGGAAGAACATATGACAACCCCGTTTATTACTATAAAGGACCTCATCATGGACTTTCCAGCCTCAACGGAAGATTGCGGCGAGAAATCAACCGAGATGGTCAGGGTCTTGGACCATATCAACCTAGAACTCTCTGAAGGAGAGATCGTGGGTGTAATAGGAAGGAGCGGCTGCGGAAAAACCGTGCTTATCCATCTGATCCGAGGGATCGACCAGGCCCCAACCTCAGGAAAAATCATCTATCACATCGCCCATTGTCCAAAATGCGGCAAAATCGAGTTCCAGAGTGATGCAGGAAAACCCTGTCCAGCCTGCGATGACATACTGGTCGCAGAAGAGGTCGATTTCTGGGATCCCAAAAACGAGAAGCTCAAATCACAAATAATGGCAAGGACTTCGCTGATGTTCCAGCGGACCTTTGCACTCTACGGAGACGACCGTGTCATTGAAAATGTGCTCCGTGCATTGGACGATATAAACTACCCCTCGGACAAGGCTATCAACCGGGCTGCCGATCTGCTCGACGAGGTCAAGCTCACCCACAGAATGATGCATATATCGCGTGACCTTTCCGGTGGTGAAAAACAAAGGGTCGTCCTCGCTCGTCAGCTTGCCCGCGAGCCGCTCTTCCTTTGTGCAGATGAGCCGACCGGGACACTCGATCCAAAAACGGCAAGGATCGTTCATAATCTTCTGAAAAAAGCTGCCAAAGAAAACAATATGGGAATGATCGTTACCTCCCACTTTTCTCAGGTCCTGGAGGATATCTGTGATAGGGCGGTCCTTCTGGACGATGGTAAAATAACCATGATCGGAACTCCTGACGAGATCATCGATGAGTTCATGAAAGGCTATCATGATGATAGAGTGTATACCGATCAGATCTTCGGCGATCCGATCGTCCGTGCGGAACATCTGCTCAAAAAATTCATCGCTGTTGATCGCGGGGTCATCAATGCGGTAAATGACATCTCCTTCGAAATCAATGAGCGAGAAATTTTCGGTATCATTGGGGTATCCGGCGGCGGAAAAACCACGCTTTCCAAAATGATCGCCGGACTCTATGAACCGACATCAGGTAAACTCCATGTCCGTATCGGAGATGAGTGGGTCGATATGTCAAAACCTGGTTATCTCTTCCGCGGAAGAGCAAAACAGTATATAGGACTTCTTCACCAGGAATACGATCTGTATCCTCACCGGACGATCATCGACAACTTGACCGATGCGATCGGACTTGAATTCCCAAAAGAACTTGCCACCAGAAAAGCACTCATCACCCTTAAGATGGCTGGATTTACTGAAAAGAAGGCAAAAGATGTTCTTCACAGACTTCCATCCAGTCTTTCTGAAGGTGAGAAGCACAGGGTAGCTCTCGCGCAGATCTTGATCCGTGAACCACGCATCATCCTCCTTGATGAACCGACAGGAACGATGGACCCGATCACAAAAGTCGATGTCAAACACTCGATCATGAATGCACGGGAAGAGATGGAAGAGACATTCATTATTGTTTCCCATGACATGGAATTTATCCGTGATGTCTGTGACAGGTGCATGTTTATGCGTGGTGGAAAAATCATCACCATAGGCCCGACCCATGAGGTGCTTGAAAGCCTTTCCGAGGATGAAAAGATCGTTATGAGACATGCGATCGAAAAGGAACGGTCGCGGGCAGAAATCGGGGCTCCGAAAAAGGCGACCCTTGCGGGAGGAGCACCTGAAGCTGAAATAACGAAAGGAGCCCTCCATGAATCGACCGATCAAATGTTTGAGATGTAGGTCGATATCATGACCAACATCAAAATTTTTCTCAACGGTGAGCAAAAGACTGTTGCAGAAACGACAACCATAAGGGATCTTCTTCCAAAACAGCCGGAAGGGACCTCTGTTGTTCTTCTTTTACCTGGAAGTGTCTCTCGAGAGAAGACACCGCATCTTCGCCTTACCACATCTGCGGGCGACATAGTGCTTGAACTTGCAAAAGAAATGACCTTCCCTTTGCTGACAGGGGATGTCGAACAAAATCTGCGGGTCCATTTTGAGGACAGGAACGCAGTGTCATTTGGACCTTTTCCCCAGGAATTCACTCCCGATAAAAACTCCTATCGTTATGAACGAGGAACGGTCTGTCTGGGTTCAGGAGGATACGATTCAAATAACGCTTATCTGACTTTTTCCCGCAGAGAACATATGGCCGATCACGGAGCGGCGAAAGGCGGAGCAATCTTAGGTAAAGTCATCTACGGTCTTGGGATCATGAACCGCTGGAAAAACGGTGACACCATCACTCATATCGAAGAGGTTTTTTCCAGCACCGACTCGGCCAATGCAAAGGTGACCGATGACCTCTCGACCGAGGTAAAAGACGGTATGCAGATCTTTTCCGAACTGGTGATCACTGCAGAAGGATATCAGGATAACCATGCTGAGATCGATTGTGTGTGTGCAGAATCGGTTGAACATATGCTTTTTTGCCTGCGTGAAAACAGATTTCAGATAGATCGGACCGCGTCCACCTACATCAGGGACCATACCGAAGGCAAACTTTTTGCCCCCCAGGAGCTGCAAAAACCCAGACGTGAAGGTACCGTTACGGTAAGAACCGCTGGAAAAGGGACCGGCGGTCTGTATATATACACGACTGATGTTCCGAGTAATCAGCATCACACAAGAACAGGATCGGTCACGAGAGGAATTGAGCTTGCCAAGTTTTCAACTGAAAAAACGATCCTTTCGGTCAATGTCTTGCCAAAACTCCTTGACCTGCGTGGTCTTCCACTTGGTGATGCCGTAGATCTGGCAAAGAAACGCGGACTAAAAGTGATGGCAGACAACCGGGATGTGACCGGGAGGGTCGTCATCAATCAGAAACCGGAGACGACTCTTGAGGTCCTGAAGGAGGGGAAGGTTTCGCTCTCCACCATGAGTCTTGAGAATGTCATTGATATCTCGCTCGATTACGAAAAAGCTCCGTTGTCGGTCGATCTGTTCCGTCGGGTCACCGGACTGAAGAGATATGCGGTCGGGACCATGCCCTTCATTTACAATCTGGAGGATCAGATGTATCTCTTCAAACCGCCATTTTCGAGCGGAACAAACATCATTCCGGAGAACACGCCGAAAACACCGGTCAAGACCAATGCTTTAGCATTGACCAACGACTCCCGGCAGGCGGTCGGCATGGTCGGTGTGCGTGTGGTCGAAAACAAAGAATACGGACCGACCGGAGAACCCTTTGGTGGAACGAACATTATCGGGACCGTTATCGATATGGATAAATTATCAGTGATGAAGGAGGGCGGGATCGTCTACATCAGGGAGATCAAACAATGAAACCCTATATCCCTGAGTATGTTGGGACCGTTACCAAGTACGTTTTCGTCGATTCACCCGACACAACACCCCAGGATATCGCAACTGCCGCCTATGAAATAGCTCAGGGAGTGATGATCAAAGAAACCTGTTTTGGGTGTCAGATCACCGGATCACCAGAAGATGTTGATCGGATCATTGCCCATCTGCGTGTTCTCGACCCATATCGGATCTTCATAAAAGACCGAGGTTTTCCCCCGGGAGATCCACGAAGATGTCGAGCCGATCTCGGCGGTGCAAGACCGGGATATCTCGGGCACGAATTCGAAATGGGTTTTATCAGATATATCTCCAATGGACTCAAAGAGACCGATGGAATGACCAAAGCCTCACTTCGAAAAACCGCAGGAGAAGACCTTCTGCCTGCTGAACCGCTCGATGTGGATGTACTCGAAAAACTCTTTTTGGAGGAATAACAATGGTAAAAGTATTCATTTATCCGGCAACCAGCCTTATCTTATCCGACCTCGTAGAGAGGTTCGGTCACAAGCCGCTCGGTTCGGCTCTTTCGATCCGTGAACATGTCCAGGCACCGGGTTTTGATTCTCCGCCGATCCAGATGACCGCGGAAGATCCTCAGAAAGGCCTGAAATGGGCCGCGGTCGAGGTCCCTTCAGGGATTCGCGGTCGAATGTCACTCTATGGCCCTCTTGTAGAAGAGGCGGAGGCAGCAATTATAATTGATGAACCCGAACTGGCATTCGGCTGTATGGGATGTGCACGAACGAATGAACTTCTGGCATTCATACTCCGGGAAAAGGATATACCGAGACTGGAACTCCGATACCCTACTTCAAAAGAGGAAGGTGTGACATTTGTCGCAAAAATAAAACAATTCCTGATGGATTTGGAGGTCAAAAAATGAGCGAAAAAGAACGACCGGTACGTATCGCCCAGATCACCTGTGGGGCAGAATACAGCGGTATCCAGCACGAGATCACATCCGCGGCAGAGACAGTTGGAGCACAGATGTTTTACCCTGACGTAATGTTAAAGGATGTAAGACGCGCCTACAAGGACTTTGGTCTCCAGGTGAAAAGTGCAGATCTGAAACTTGCCATCGCACGTGCCCAGG
>DALTVZ010000007.1 GCA_029987315.1 Methanocorpusculum sp. | reverse complement strand
TATGCTCTTGGCGCTTCGCTCATGGGTAAGAGATCCGTCGTCATCGTAAAGAATGCTGGAATGAATACCCTTTCAGATCCCTTGGTGAGTGCGACATATCAGGGTCTTCGCTGCGGCGTTGTGATAATCGCAGGTGATGATATTGAGGTTCGCGGATCCCAGACCAGGCAGGATTCACGGACGTTCGGCGATGTTGCTTCGGTTTTAGTGTTTGAACCAAAAGCGGATGAGCTTGGTTTCTCGGTCGAGAATGCAATGCAATTTTCGGAAAAATATTCCCGCGTCGTGATCATTCGTGTGACCCCTTCGGTTTTGGATGAAGACATCCCGGTCGTTTCCGTTCCTGAACGAAGAAATGGGACAGGGGAATTATTTTCGGACGCTCTCACAATGAAGGGTCGGTGTGAGTATGCAGAAAACATCACCGCCGACATGAAGGGGGATGAAACTTTGGGCAGGGTCGTTCCCGAAACGTTTGCTTCTCGCGGTCATTATCGAACTCTTTGCAAAACCTGTCCGTACAAACCGCTCTTTCTTATTCTTAAAAAAGTACTTTCGGATAATCAGACCGCGGTCATCTGTGATACCGGATGTTCGCTTCTTTCAAAGAACCCGCCTTTTGTTTTTTCTCTTGCGAACTACGGACTTGGCTCTTCCCCTGCAGTCGCAGCCAAGAGCACAAAAATCGCCCTTATGGGGGATTATGCGGTTTTGCACTCAGGTTTGAATGCCCTTATCGACATTTATGAAAAGCACGAGTCTTTGTTCTGCATCATTTTGAAAAATAGAAAAATGGCCATGACAGGTGGTCAGGGCTGCCCGGATATCCTACCCTATCTGACTAGGTTTACCCCGATCGTCATCTCAGCAGATGATCCGGGTCTTGAAAAACTGATTGAACAGAAAATCACTGAAAAAACCGGACTGAGAATTCTGGTCGTTGAAGGGAAATGCCCTTCTGGAGAAAATCATGAAACCATTCCATGTTGAAATATGCGATGTAACGCTTAGAGATGGTGAACAGACACCTGGTGTTTCGTTCACCTGTGAAGAAAAACAGGATATTGCCCAGCGCCTTTCAGATATCGGCATCGAGGTCATCGAAGCTGGATTTCCAAGCGTATCCGAGTATGAAAAACGCAGCGTCCGATCCATCGTTGAGATGGGTCTGCCGGCTAAAATATGCTGTCTTTCCCGCTGTGTTCGTTCAGACGTCGATGCGGCAATAGATTGCGGTGTCGATCTTGTCAGTCTGTTTTTTGCGACCTCGGATCTCCACCTCAAAATAAAATATAAAAAGACTCGAGAAGAAATGCTCGATATTGCTTTAACTATGCTCGATCATGCTGTCGATCATGGATTACAGGTCAGGTTCTCCTCTGAAGATGCTTCAAGAACGGATATAGAATTTTTGAAACAGATGTACCGTGAGGGAGCTGAACGCGGAGCTTCATACAGTAGCTTTGCCGATACGGTCGGATGTATGACGCCTGTTTCGATGTATGAAACGGTTCTTGAACTCAAAAAAGAGCTGAAAAATCCTCTGTGTGTTCACTGTCATAATGACATGGGCTTTGCCAGTGCCAACACGTTTTCTGCAGCCCAGGCCGGAGCATTCCAGCTTCATACGACCGTTAATGGTATAGGAGAACGATGCGGGAACGCCTCCCTTGAAGAGGTTCTTGTTGCCCTCAGAATGCAGGGAGGTGTTGACCGGTACGACCTGTCAACTCTTCAGACTCTTTCCAAGGCGGTTGAGACCTATTCGGGGATCAAAGTTGCAAAGACCAAACCAGTAGTGGGTGAGCATGCCTTCTGTCATGAAAGTGGGATCCATATCGCTGCAATGATCCAGGACAGAAAAACGTATGAATATTATCCTGCTGAAATGGTGGGAGCTGAACAGAAGTACATTCTTGGCAAACACACCGGAAGAAAAGGACTCGAGTATATTCTGTCGAGCCTTGGGTATAACCCCCTGCCAGAAGAGGTCGACTGGATATTAAACAGGATCAAGTCGATCAGCGAGACAAAGCAGAGCATCACGCAGGATGTTCTTCTCTCGATAATATCTGAGTCTCGCCAGGCGACCGAAATGAAAAAAATATCCGGTTTGGATAAAGCTAGGACGGGATGAATATGAAAGGAACACTTTCTGAACGGATCCTCGGGGCGGCCGAGGGAGAGTATGTTGACCGTTTGGTCGACCGTGCTTTTGCTCATGATGGGACCGGCGCCCAGGCATTGGTAGCTTTCGAAGATTTCCAGATCCCTGATAAGACAGTTATCCATCCAGAAAAACTGTCCATAATGTATGATCACATCTCGCCTGCGAACAACTCGTTAACCGCCGATCTTCAGGGCGATCTCCGAAAATTTTCCAGGAAAATCGGGATGCATTTCTACGATGTTGGCTGTGGGATCTGTCATCAGATCATGAGTGAAGGGATATGTCTGCCAAATGAGATCGTTGTTGGGGCGGATTCACATTCTTGCACAATGGGGGCATTAGGTGCATTTTCCACCGGTGTTGGGGCAACCGACATGGCGGGGATCTGGGCAACCGGCGGGACATGGTTTCGAGTTCCTGAGTCTATCGGCGTTGTGCTTTCCGGCAAGCTGTCCGGCCATGCTGAGCCGAAGGATGTTGCACTGTCATATGTAAAGGCGCTTGGGATGGACGGCGGCACGTACAAAGCTTTGGAATTCATCGGCGACGGAGCTTCCAGGATGGAGGTCGAAGGGAGACTCACGCTTTCAAACATGGCTGTTGAGATCGGAGCTAAAGTTGGCCTCTTCTATGCTGATGCATTGACCCGGAAACATCTTTTACGATATGGTGTCGATGAAAAGGCCATCTGCATGCAAAAGCCAGAGGATTGTTCGTATGAATCTGAGGTCTATCTTGATCTCGATAATATCGAACCTGTTCTTGCCGTTCCTCATCGTGTTGATAATGCCGTATCAGTCACTAAATATTCGGGTACCCCGATAGATCAGGTGTTTGTTGGTACCTGTACGAATGGCCGTTTTGAAGATCTTAAACGGTTCGCCGATGTCGTCAGAGGTAAAAAAGTCGCTATACGAACAATTGTTACTCCTGCCTCAAAGGATGTTTACGCAAAAGCAGCATCGACAGGGATTTTGTCTGATATTATTGAGGCGGGTTGTGTTGTCTGTCCACCGGGTTGCGGTCCTTGTTTAGGGGCGCATATGGGTGTCCTTGGCGAAGGTGAGGTGGGTCTTTCAACCGCGAACCGGAATTTCAAGAATCGGATGGGTGTCGGGGCCGAGTATTATCTCTGCTCTCCTTCGACGGCTGCTATCAGTGCCTTGTATGGTGAGATACGATCGCCCAATGAGTTGGACGGGAGGGTGAGCTGATGCTTGTATCAGGACACGCTGTTGTGATAGGTGAGGATGTGGACACCGACATGATCATCGCAGGGCGTTATCTCAGGACGACCGATAAATCGATTTGGGCAGAGCATGCCTTTGAGGATTATGATACGACCATTGCTGCACGATTGAAAGGCTCTGTGGTGGTTGCCGGTAAAAATATCGGCTGTGGGTCATCACGCGAACAGGCTGCGGCAGCTTTGAAAGAGGCTGGTGTCTTTGCCGTTGTGGCTCCTTCGTTTGCGAGGATATTTTTTAGAAACTGTGTTAATCTCGGACTCTATGTCTTTGAGGTGGATGTCTCGTGTGAGAATGGGGATCTCGTCTCTTTTGACACCGAAAATTCGTATGTAAAAACATCAGATGCGGTCTATCAGGCAAAACCTCTCTCGGATCGCATGAAGAAGATCCTCTCTGCTGGAGGGCTGAATGCATATCTTTCTAAAAAGGGTGAACCATGAACCTTCGAATCGCCGTATCAGAGGGTGACGGTATTGGGCATGAGGTGATACCTGAGGCACGAAAGATCCTTGAGCATTTTCTGCCTGATGCAGATTTTTTTGATGTTGAAGTGGGACTTGCCAAATGGAAAAGAACTGGGTCTGCATGTTCTTCAGAAGATATTCGCAAGTTAAAAAGCGCCGACGCAATTCTTTTCGGCGCTGTGACGACCCCTCCTGACCCGAATTATCGGAGTGTTCTTTTGCAGATCCGGCATGAGCTCGATCTGTATGCGAATCTTCGTCCGATCCGCTCACTCCAGTCACACGACGACGTCCCCTCTGTTGATCTAATGATCGTTCGAGAGAATACTGAGGGACTTTATTCGGGTATTGAAGAGATCGGGACTGAGAGGTCAACGACCCTTCGGGTGGTGACGAAAGCTGGTTCTAAACGGATCGCGGAAAAAGCATGCTCTCTTGTTTTGGAACGAAATCCTGAAAACCCGCTTGTTATCGGATACAAAGGAAATATACTTAAGTCCGACCTCCTCTTCAGAGATACTTGCATGGAGGTCGCTGGATCATATGGAATACAAACGAGGTCTGTGTTTATCGATGCGTTGTGTCTGGATGTTTTACAACACCCAAAAAGCTATGATGTAATTGTCACGACCAACATGTTTGGTGATATTTTAAGTGATGTTTGCGGATATCTCACCGGCGGGCTGGGCATGCTCCCAAGCTCGAACATCGGCGAAAAACATGCATTTTTTGAACCGGTCCATGGAAGTGCTCCGGATATTGCCGGCAAGGGTATTGCAAATCCAGTTGCCGCGATCAGGAGTGCAGCAATGATGCTTGAGCACTTTGGCATGAAGCGTCAGGCTGATCTGGTTGAAGAGTCCATTTGCGATCTAATCAGCTCCGGTGTATCCACACCTGATTTGGGAGGGCATGAATCAACATCATCGTTTGGAAGCAGGGTATTTGCCACAATGTGTAAAAAAGAGGAGAGAAAAATATAACTTTTTATATACGGTGTTTCACCGTATAGGCCGGCGATTTCTACTCCTCCGTCAGCCCAGAGAAGCGCCCCGATTCTTCCTTTCCCGTTTGCACTGTCAATATTCCGGTTTTCATTATCTTTGTATAGGTCAAAACCGGCAGACGAATTCTTGCTTACTCAAGTTTTATCGTATTAATATTTTTTTTTCTAGTATCAAATTCCATATTTTTCACCCAATCTGTAGCTTCTAAAATAAGGATGATAAGCTGATAAAATATTGAAAAAATGATTTTTCTCTTCATCGATTAAAAACTTAAACAACTTTATGCTTTCATCATCTTTTGTCTCGTTTAAAAGCTTTTCATATAGCTCAAATTTTAAATTTTTTTACTTTATACATTCTTTGTACCCTTAAGAATTATCTGGATGTATTCTTTTAAAGCAACGGCATTATTGTACTTTTCATTTTTTGCCGCATATAAAAACGTGACTGTGGAATTTTTCTGTTTTTCAATAATATCAAGGATCAACGCTTCTGAATTTCGTAATTCTTCAAAATATTGCCGTTTAAATTCATGCCATTTAGATTCGTCATGGGAATACCACTTGCGCAATAAACCGCTGGGTGCTACCTCTTTGATCCACTTATCTATCTTGCCATTAGCCTTGCTAATGCCCCTGGGCCAAAGTCTATCAACTAGCATCCTGTAACCATCATCTTCCTCATAGTCATCATATACTCGTTTCAATTTTATCATCTCTTGCCCCCTCCCTCTTTCGTGTCGGTATCATCGATACCAAAGGTGATTTTTTCATGCTTTGGTAGGACCACTGTACTTCTGCATATCCGTGCATCGCCTACTTTCAGATCTTCCTCGCTCGCATACTCTGTTCTGATAACTCCTGGAGCTTGAGATAAGCAGGCAGCCACTCCAACTCCTGCCCATGAAGTAAATACTTCATTTCCCCGTACAAGAACGGCCTCAAGTGCCTGGCCTCCAAGCTCCGTATCCGATGGTCCAAAGCGAATGGGATAGGATCCGATGTTTGCGAGCATCGTCATGGTGGTCCCTTCGGTTTTTGCGGAGATGAGTGCTCCTATTGCTCTTCTCCTATTCATGTGATCCCACTCGATCGGGCCCCTTGCATGACATTGTTCGTGTATCTCTGCAATGCCGTTCTTCTCATCGGTCATCACAAGGAGCCGGTGACAGAACATCGGTCCAAATCTATCTTTTACCTGTTCTGGGGTTAAT
>DALTVZ010000053.1 GCA_029987315.1 Methanocorpusculum sp. | reverse complement strand
ACACGCCTGGAACGGGCAGTCTCCTCCTCGGTGCACGGGGTCGTCCATATCGTTGCCATCGAAGACGGGGAGGCTGAACTTTATCGGGTCCGGCAGTACGGACCCGAGAGGATAACCACCCTCACGATCGGGAGCGGAAAATCTGCCGAGCTGGACACAAGGCAGGCACTCTTCGTCGAACTCCTTTCACTTCTTGAAAAGGTCACCGGGTCCATCGTGGTTGCCGGGCCGGGATTTGTCAAAGAGGATTTTCTGCAGTTTGCAAAAAACAAAGCGCCTGACATCGCCGGAAAAATGTTGCTTGCCGATACCCGACGATGCGGTTACGGCGCGATCCAGGAGGCGATCGGAAACGGCGTTCTTTCAAGGGTCGCAGAGGATCTGCAGCTTGCAAAAGAGGTCTCGTTCATGGACGAGGTGTTCCTCCGGATAGGGAAAAATGCGGCGGTCGCTTATGGAAAAGCCGAGGTCCGGCAGGCGATCGATTACGGAGCGGTGGAAACGATGCTCGTTGCCGACTCGTTTGTTCGGGATCATGCAATCGGAAAAATGATCGAAGAGGCAGAAAGACGCAGTGCAAACACCATCGTTCTTTCTACTGAGTTCGAACCGGGCACCCGCCTTGTAGGTCTTGGCGGGGTCGCGGCTTTGTTACGATATAAGATCTGAGTTACTGATACTCGATCAGATACTGTACTTCTTTTGGAAGTCCGCCTTTGAACTTCTGCGAGATGTTCTGGTAATATTCACGAACCTTTTCGTTCATGGTGGGGTGGACCCGTTTCTTTGCTTCGGCAAAATCATCAGCGGACACGATCATCACACCTCGCCGAAGTGCCTGCATCGCTGCTTCGCGGCAAAGACCGTCCAGATCCGAGCCGACATATCCGGATGTGTCCGCTGCAAGACTCAGGATGAGATCTGTTTTGATTGGGTCTTTGAGCATGACCCCGTGCTTCCGGAATGCGGAAGAGATACGCCGTCTCTCTTCGGTGAAGGAAAGAGAGGGAGCTTTTTCGCATTTTTTCACCGCGGTCGCCAGCTGTTTGGCGGTCACAGGTTTTCCTGCAAAACGTTTACACAGGATCTCCAGCGAGGAGTCGGCGATACCGGAAAGCTCGGCCACCGTTTCATCGAACACGGATCCCTCGATCGGCATGTTCTGCATGTGAACGGTGAGAATATCTGCCCGATCTGCCTCCTGCGGCTCAGGGATGTAGACGAGACGATCGAAACGACCGCTTCGAAGAAGTGCAGGGTCGATGATATCCGGGCGGTTGGATGCTGCAAGGATCACAACGTCGTTAAGTTCCTCGATGCCGTCCATCTCGGTGAGGATCTGATTGAGCACGTTTTCATTGGTACGGGTACCTTCACCCGAGCCTCGTGCCGGGGTGAGGGAGTCGAGTTCATCGAAGAAGATGATCGCGGGGGCGACCTGACGGGCTTTTTTAAAGATGTCGCGAACGGCCTTTTCGGATTCGCCCACCCATTTGGATAAAAGCTCCGGGCCTTTGATCGCGATAAAATTCGCACCGCTTTCATGTGCCACGGCTTTTGCTATGAGCGTTTTTCCTGTGCCGGGCGGACCGAAGAGGAGAACTCCTTTGGGCGGTTTGATCCCGAGCTGTTCGAAGGACTCTTTTTTGGTGAGCGGATACTCGACCGATTCACGCACATCGCGGATGGCTTCGCTGCATCCTCCAATGTCGGACCATGAGATGTCCGCGGTTTCTAGAGCGATCTCCCGCATGGCTGAAGGGGATACATCTCTGGACGCGGAGACGAAATCGGCGGCGGTGACCTCGAGTTTTGATAAGATGTCGTCCGAGATCGTCTCTGAGTCAAGGTTCATGACATCGATCTGACGACGAAGTGCGCGGATCGCAGCTTCACGAGCAAGTGCCGCCAGATCAGCGCCAACAAATCCTTTGGATAGTGAGGAAAGGCTTGAGAGGATCTTGTCACGGGACATTTCGTAGAGCGCCATTTCACGTTCGAGGACCTTCTCGCTCGGCTTGCTTTTGCGTAGGGATTTTAATCTCGCCATGCCTTCGAACGGCATGTTTTTGGTGTGGATCTGCAGGATCTCTAAGCGGTCAGCGTCACTTGGGACGCCGATCTCGATCTCACGATCGAATCTGCCGGGTCTCCTAAGAGCTGGGTCGATGGCGTCCGGACGGTTGGTCGCGCCGATGACGATGACCTGACCTCGTTCGGTGATGCCGTCAAGAATAGTTAGAAGCTGAGCGACAACACGCCGTTCGACCTCACCGTTGACGTCTTCGCGTTTTGGTGCGATGGAGTCGAGTTCGTCGATGAAGATGATGGACGGGGCGTTTTCCTCTGCCTCTTCAAAGATCTCACGAAGTTTCTGCTCGGACTCACCGTAGTATTTGGAGATGATCTCTGGTCCTGCTATGGAGATGAAGTGTGCGCCGCTTTCATTTGCCACGGCTTTTGCTATGAGGGTTTTTCCCGTGCCGGGGGGACCGTGGAGAAGAACACCCTTTGGCGGTTCGATCCCGAGGGTCTCGAAAAGTTCAGGATGGCGAAGCGGGAGTTCGATCATCTCACGAATACGCCGCAGTTCGCCTTTGAGCCCGCCGATGTCCTCGTAGGTTATTGACTGAGTGCAGGCAAATTCTTCATCCTCATCAAAGAGGATCTCGGTGTCTTTGGTAAGTATGCAGGCGTTTTCCGGCTCGATCTTGAATATCTTGAACTCGATGGGAGGTGCGGGATGATAGGTTTTTACCGGGACGATGTCCCCAAGAGTGATGGGGAAGTTGATGAGGGAGACGAGACATTCTTCGTCTTCGTCGGTAAACATGGGGGAGACTTCAGTTGGTGGGATCAGCGTTACTGCCGTGGCAGGAATTTCGTCTT
>DALTVZ010000052.1 GCA_029987315.1 Methanocorpusculum sp. | reverse complement strand
GATACCCTCAATAACCGCGAGCGGGATCTGGGTGACGGCAAAGACACCTGCGAATGCAATAAACGCAGTGAGAATGCTTCCTTCGACCGGGAACACCAATGCAAGCTGCAGTGAGGTGACGGTGTAGGTGACTAAGTTTGCAGCCGCTGCAGTGATGAAAACTGCGAGACCAAGACCGACCTTTCCGGTTTTTCTCAGACCGACAAAGACGAGCCAGGCAACGAATGGGCCGGCAATAGCCATGGAAAACACGTTTGCTCCAAGGGTGGTAAGTCCGCCGTGGGCAAGCAGTAGTGCCTGGAACAACAAAACGATGGTTCCAAGAACTGATGTGATGAATGGTCCAAAGAACGCAGACGAAAGACCGGTCCCTGTTGGATGAGAACAGCTTCCAGTTACTGACGGGATCTTGAGAGCAGAAAGTACGAAGATGAATGCTCCGGAAACTGCCATCAAGGGGAGGATGCGACGATCCTCTTTGATCATTTTGGTCAATCTCCAAATGCCGTAAATGACAAATGGGGCTGAAAGTACAGCCCAGAAGATACACCATTCGATGGGTAGATACCCTTCCATAATGTGCATAAGTAAAATTGTATTAACTAATATTTAATTGCTTAGTACTTGAAATTGTATGTTTCAAGTAAAATTGCTTTGTTTTTAAAAAAATATAAAAAATATAAGGAATATCAAAGATGAGCGCTGATCGCGTTCTGTGCATTTTTCAGCATGAGATCTGCGAGCAGGGGGTCTTTGCCGATCGGATCAGCATACACGAGAGGAATATTTTTTCCATTTGCAAGAACGAAATCTCCGCGGTACTCTTTTGTTTTCAAACCGAGAAGTTCAGGGATGTCATGGAGCACATGAACTCCCTTTGCAAGGAACAGCGGAACGATGACAAGAAGATCGATGTCCTCTTTTTTCATTTGATCGATCCCTTCGATGACCGTTGGGGAGCTGCTTTCCATAAAGCAGGATCTTATCAGGTACTCATCGGTTTTTTCACCCATGAGTTCTGCTGTGGAGGTGGCGAGTTCTTTATTATGCTGGAGTTTGCTTCCATGGCCAATAAGCAGTAATCCGTGTTTGCTCATAATTATGGTATGTTCTACTGATTATAAAACAAGTTGGTTTTACGTTTGAGTCAAGTAGTAATAACTTGAATCAAAATATTTAGTAGGTGTTACGCGGTGTGAACGAACAGAACAAAGTGGTTCTGAAAAATCTCTCCAGATTCTGTAAGTTTGTGTGCCGCTGCCTCTACCAGGCGGGGAGGCGACGAGCTCAACCGAACAAGTTCTCTTCGAAAATATTCATGGCTGAGGGCATATGCGTTGCATCTGACCCGCTCTCGATGACAGATTCTGAGAAGTCAGACAACCACAAACGGAAGAATAATCGGCAGGTAAACGAGGATCAAAAACCCAAATCGAAGAATTAAGCGAAGCTTTGTGAGCCAATTTTTCCTATAGCATTCGTCCAAGAGCCAAAGGCTCTTGAGACATTTCACGAGCTTATCGCTCGTGAGCTTTTCCAGATAGCGTGCGATTCCCGCGTAGGCGAAGCCCACTTGGGCTAATTTGCGGTTCTTTTTTTGCGTCCACACTCGCAAGTTTTCTTCGAAAACTTGCTCAGCTAAAAAAAGCAGGATGAAAATCATCCCTTTTCTCTATCACATTTAATGTCTGAAGTGCCGGGTCCCGGTGAAAACCATCGCGATGCCAAGCTCATCTGCTTTAGCGAGAACCTCGTCATCACGGATCGAGCCACCTGGTTGGATGAGTGCCGTAGCTCCTGCTGCGGCCGCTACCTCAAGCGTGTCGGCAAACGGCAGGAACGCATCCGAACCGATAACCGTACCCTTCATCGTTCTCTTGAACTCTGCAGCCTTCTGGATCGCCAGTTTGGCAGAGTCAACACGATTCATCTGACCAACACCGATACCAACGGTCTCCGTCTTGTTCGCGTAGATGATCGCATTGCTTTTTGCATACTTAACGACCTTCCAGGCAAGTTTCAACGCTTCGACTTCGTCAGCGGTAGGGGCACGTTTGGAGACGACCTTCCAGTCCTCGGTGTACTTCGGCGTTCTCTGGACCAGCACGCCGCCGTCGATCGTTCGGATCTCGTCTGAAGGTACTGCGGGAGGCAGGATCAAAAGGCGCATGTTCTCTTTTGATCTCATCAATTTCCGTGCCTCATCACTGAATGAAGGAGCGATCAGGACCTCAACGAAGGTCGAACATATCTCTTTTGCCACATCAACATCCACTGGGCTGCTCATCGCAACCACCGAGCCGTATGCGGAGATCGGGTCAACGTCCCGTGCTTTCAGATAGGATGCAAGCTGGCTTTTTCCAAGAGCAACGCCGCACGGATTATTGTGTTTCACAATAACGGTGGCAAATCCGGAAAGTTCTCTGCATAATCCGACCGCGGCATGGACATCAAGGTAATTGTTGTAGGACATCTCCTTACCCTGCAACGCGACCTGACCAGCAATACCTGAGGTTCCGTAGACCGCTGCCATCTGATGCGGATTTTCTCCGTATCTGAGTTTTCTGCCGTTAGCAAACTGAGCGGTGTACACATCAGGGAAATCCTTGTCGATCCCGTTGAGGTAGTTGGAGATGGCAGCGTCGTATGCGGCTGTTCGGGTGAATGCTTTGGTCGCCAGGCGAAGCTTCTGCTCGAGAGAGAAGCCGCCGTTTTCGACCGCTTCGATCGCCATCGAATAATCGGCCGGATCTGTTAAAACCGCGACATCCTTGAAGTTTTTCGATGCCGCACGGATCATGGCAGGTCCACCGATGTCGACGAACTCGATGAGTTCATCGAGCGGGAGATTCTTTTTTGACATCTCCTCGAACGGATACAGATTCACACAGAGGATGTCGATCGCTTCGATGCCGTGTTTCATCATAACATTGTCATCGATACCTCTGCGGCCGAGAAGACCGCCGTGGACCTTCGGGTGCAGCGTTTTGACCCGGCCGTCCATCATCTCAGGAAAATGAGTGTAGTCTGAAACGTCTTTTGCAGGAATGCCGGCTTCACGCAGAGCTTTGGCCGTTCCTCCAGAACTTAAGATTCCAATGTTGTTTGCAATCAGGGCACGAGCGAGATCAAGGATCCCGGTCTTGTCCCAGACTGACAGCAGTGCGAGAGTCATTATCCATTACTATAGACCTAAGGATTAATTAAGGGTAGTGCATCTTAACCAGATCACGAAGAATTTTAAAAAAGTGGGGTGTGGGACCAGGGGTGATCAGAAGTATTTGACCCTTGGTTTAAGAGACCTGGTCCGGGGTATTTAGGTATATTGTGTGAGGGTATGATTCACATGGGGTGCGTGAAACAAATCCTCATTTGGTCGCAAACCTATCGGTTTGCTCCCCATTTCGGATGAGGTGAAGGTTTCCTTCACCAAATTACCTTTAGGGCATCCTCATTTGGTCGCAAATCAGAGATTTGCTCCCCATTTCGGATGAGGTGAAGGTTTCCTTCACCTCATCCTCATTTACTTAAAGACTCCGCGCTTTTTCCGGCTTTGCTTCCCATTATCCTTAGACGATGTGGAAGATCCGGCGTGTCCTTCTGCCTGGAGAAGCTTTTCATACAGCTCCTTCTCAGCTGAGGAAATTTTCTTCGGCGTGGCAATCACGATCCTGACGAGCAGGTTCCCGTAATTGCCGCGTCTGCGAACACCTTCTCCAGCGACCCGGAGGCGTGTTCCATAGGTGATCCCGGTCGGGACCTTGAGAATGACCGTCTTTTTATCGATCGTTTCGATCTCCACCTCGCAGCCGAGAACCGCCTGTGCTGGAGAAATCTCGTACTGCGTGACCAGATTATCATCCTCACGGTCGAACTTCGGATTCGACACGACATAGACCTCGATATACAGATCGCCGTTTCTCGCTCCGTAATCTCCGGCCTCGCCGTATCCCTCCATACGCAGACGCATGCCGGTATCGATCCCCGCTGGGACATTCACCGTCACCTTGCGGCGTACTTTGGTTTTGCCCGTGCCGTTACATTTTTTGCACGTCGATTCGGGGATCTTCCCTCTGCCTCCACAGTCAGGACACGGAGACTGGGTAACCATCTGGCCGAAGATAGAATTCTTCACCTGTTTGATCTGACCCGTTCCCCCGCATTTACTGCATGTGATGGTTTTCTTCGTCGAACTGCCTGTTCCATCACAGTCTGGACAGCTTTCCGAATGCATAAGCTCGATCTCTTTTTGTGCTCCAAATACCGCATCTTGCAGCGTGATCTGGATCCGCATGAGAAGATCGTCACCGTCTCTTGGCCCACTCTGTTTTCGGCCCCCTCCGCCAAAGAAATCGAAGATATCTCCAAATCCTGAGAAGTCCGTATTGAATCCTGCACCTCCGGCGCCGGAATAGTTCCCTTTCGATGCATTCGTGAAATTATCATGTCCAAGCTGATCATACTGCCGGCGTTTCGACTCGTCTGATAGCGTGTCATACGCCTCGTTGATCGACTTGAACTTCTCCTCAGCCCCGGTATCCTTGCAGACGTCCGGGTGATACTTCTTGGCAAGGCTTCGGTAAGCTTTTTTAATGTCTGTCTCCGTAGCATTACGGGGCAAACCTAAGACATCATAGTACGACTCCGAACCCATTTCTTAGCTCCCAGAAAAAAAAGGATTTAGTCCTTTTTGACTTCAAAGTCTGCATCTACGACGTTGTCGTCGGTGTTGCAGGAGTCACAATTGCCTTCGCAGCCTGAACCGGAAGCTTTTCCGGCTGCCTGCTGCTCCTCCTGGACCTTCTGGTACATCTTGGAGGTTGCAGCAAATACAACGTCCTGAAGGGCATCCATCCTTTCTTTCATCAGTTCAGAAGATGCATCCTCTTTTGCGAGGACTTCTTTGAGGGCGGCGGCCGCAGACGAGATTTTTTCCTTGTCTTCAGCATCGATCTTGTCAGCGGTCTCTTTGTCGTTTACGAGTTTTTCTGCAGCGTAGACGGCATTGTAGGCATTGTTGCGCTGTTCGATCTCTTCACGGCGTTTCTTATCCTCTGCTTCGAACTGTTTTGCGTCCTTGATCATCTTGTCGATCTCATCATCTTTGAGGTCTTTTCTGCCGGAGATGGTCATAGACTG
>DALTVZ010000051.1 GCA_029987315.1 Methanocorpusculum sp. | reverse complement strand
GGTCAACATCAACCCAGCCTACCGAACATTCGAGCTGGAATATTCTCTCAAACAATCTGAGGTAGATACCCTGATTTTGCAGGGCAAGTTCAAAAATTCTGATTACGTTGGCATGTTCTACGAGGCATGTCCCGAAGCATTCGAGGCAAAACCTGGGAAGATCCGATCTGAGAAGTTCCCGTATTTACGCAATGTCGTTTTTATGGGTGAGATCATCTACAACGGTATGTACCGCTGGAGTGAACTTCTTGAGATGGGTGAGTATGTCTCTGACTTCGAGTTGGAAAATCGTGAAGAGAGCGTTTCGTTCGATGATGCACTGAATATCCAGTATACCTCCGGGACGACTGGATTTCCGAAAGGAGTCGTCCTGTCTCATCATTCCGTGTTAAACAACGGATTATCTATCGGAGATGGTATGGGTTTTACTGAAAATGATAAACTCTGTATTCCAGTACCGTTCTATCACTGTTTCGGGATGGTCCTCTCAAATATGGCCTGCGTAACACATGGCTCAACGATGGTTATTCCATCTCCATTTTTCGATGCTGAGGCTGTTCTTCGGGCGGTCGAATCAGAAAAATGTACAGCTCTCCACGGCGTCCCCACCATGTTCATCGCTGAACTGGAACATCCGAACTTTGATCGATATGATTTATCGAGTCTTAGAACTGGTATCATGGCAGGTTCTCCATGTCCGATCGAAAGGATGCGTGAGGTCGCAACACGGATGAACATGAAAGACATTGTCATCGTCTACGGTCTTACCGAAACTGCCCCTGGAATCACCATGTCCACCACCTCCGACACGCTCGAGAATCGTGTTGCTACCGTCGGCAGAGCGTTCCCTCACACAGAGATCAAAATCACTGATCCGAAGACTGGGAGGATCGTACCATTCGGTGAAAAAGGTGAGATATGTGCCCGTGGTTACATGAAGATGAAATGTTATTACAACAATCCGAATGCAACGAAGCAGGTCATTGACAAAGACGGTTGGCTTCACACAGGTGATCTTGGCACAATGGATGAGGAAGGCTATATCCGAATGACAGGTCGTCTGAAAGAGATGGTCATTCGCGGCGGAGAAAATCTCTACCCAAGGGAAATCGAGGAGTTCTTCCACCTTCACCCGAAGATCTCCGATATCTATATCATTGGCGTACCTGATGCAAAATACGGTGAGGAGCTGTGTGCGTGGGTAAAAACAGAACCAGGAACAACATTAACTGGTGCTGAGATTCGGGCATTTGCTGATGGAAAAATTGCCCGTCACAAGATCCCGCATTATTATAAATTCGTCGAATCGTTCCCAATGACCGTCACAGGAAAGATCAAAAAGGGCGAAATGCAGGAGATCTCCATCGCCGAACTTGGTCTCTCAGATGTCGCGAAGATAAAAACCGCTTGATCGGATGAGGAAAGAGAGATATACTTCAATCTCTCATAACTTTCTTATGAAAAAAATACTTATTGCAGCATTACTTGTTGCCCTGCTTGTATCTGTAGGATCTGCGGGTTGTATCGGCAGTGAACCGATTGTTGGCAACTGGCTCGTTTATGGTACCGATATTCCTGTTGTGTTCAATGGTGACGGGACAGGGTCCATGACCATCAGCTTCTTTGGTATCACTTCAACTATCCCTCTGGGGTGGGAGAAGGTCAACGAGAAGACCTATAAGATCACCGGAACCTCTGAGGCATTCAATGCAGGCACCTATACTCTTTCATCTGATGAGAAATCACTTGTGCATGCCGCCACTGGAATTGTGTCATTTGTTAAGGTTTCATAACCCACAATTTAAAAAAATCTTCTTCAGATGTGATGTGTGTCAGTTCTTCTGATTTAGAACTCCCATCTCCATCCGTCTGTTTTCATCAGCTTCTCGACTTCTCGATATTCCGGCATCAGTCGTTCTACTTCTTCCCAGTATGTTTTCTGATGATGACGGAGCCTGAGGTGGACGATCTCATGGATGACCAGATATTCTGCCACGATCTTTGGCGCAAGTAATACGCGTGCATTGATGATTATCCCGTTTTTTGGTGTGCAGCAGCCCCATTTTTTCTTCTGAAGCCTCGTGCGCAGTTTTGGCTTCTCCACTCCGGCAAACTCAGCATATTTTTTCACAAAAGGATCCAGAACCATCACCCCTAGGCGTCGATATAAAAGCATCACCAAATCCCGTGCGATCATTTCGGCATCATCCGATGAAAAGGATTCAGGTATGGATATTTTGAGAAATTTTCCTGAAATTTCTGCCCGTGAGGGACCTGTGCTGCGTGCAATGATCAGCGTGTCTCCGAAAAATGGTATCAGATTTCCCTCTGCATATCTGCGAGGTCCCGGCTCTCTTTTTTGAAACAGGGACTGTTTTTTTGCGATCCATTCAGCCTTGTTTTGTGCTATCTCCCTCACTTTTTCATTTGGTACTCCGGACGGGACGCGGATAAGGACTTCACCAGTGGTTTTGACTTCGATTGACCAAGACCTTCTTCTATCTGAGTAGATGACCTGAATTGGAATGGTTTGCTCATTCCATACAACCGACAACACCATATGTCAAACATTATCTCTCTTACTCTCCAATATAAGTAACTGAAATGTTAGCCCGTGCCATAGATCAGGAAGTACTTGACCTCCTTTTGGAGATGGGTAAATCTAGTTTTCCTGATGAATATATCGTCATGTTGGGTATGGAAAAGGGTGTGATCAACGTCACCTATCCAATACCCGGCACCACCGTTTCACAGGATAGTGCAAACATCTTCATGGATATGATCCCACTGGGAATGCATGTCATTGGGACTGCACACAGTCATCCGAACGGATGTTTATCTCCATCTGATGCAGATCTTTCCACATTTGCCGAGAGCGGACAGTGTCATATCATCGTCGGAGCGCCCTTCGATGAAAACTCATGGAAATGTTACGGCAGGGATGGGAAAGAGAAAATTTTGGAAGTCATACCATGAAAAAAATCGTCGCCACCGGGACCTTTGATATTCTCCATCCCGGTCATATATACTATCTTGAAGAGTCGAAAAAACTTGGTGATGAGTTATGGGTCATCGTTGCGCGGGAAAAAAATGTTGTTCACAAACCTCGGCCGATCGTTTCTGAAGAGCAGCGTCTTCGCATGATCCAGAGTCTCCGGTGTGTTGACCACGCGATCCTAGGAGATCACACCGATATGTACAAACCTATTCGGGAGATCAATCCTGATATCATCACCATCGGTTTTAATCAGAAGTGGTCTATCGATAAACTAAGATCCGAGATGAGTGAACGTGGCATCTGTGCCGAGGTCGTAAGGATCCCTGAGTATACTGGAATGCCATTCACCTCATCAACAAAAATCATTCAGGAAGCAGTTCGGAGATGGGCAAAATGAAACAGAATAAGAAACAGGAAAAATTGGATAAAATTGCTGAACTAGCAATGTTCATTGTAGAAAAAGGAGGAGATGCGACCATGATCTCTCCAAAAGATATTATTACTGGGGAATGGGTCAGACAGAAATGTCTCTTTGGGTGTAATGGATTTGGTCGAAGGTTTTCCTGCCCCCCCTATACCCCGACACCTTCACAGACTCGCAAAGTTCTGAAAGAATACAAAACCGCCATGCTCATCAGATTTATTGGTGATGTTGGTAAAACCACCCCGGAACGCTTAGTCTCCCGTGAGATGACAACATATGTCCAGGATGTCATGTATGATCTTGAGAAGATGGCATTCGCCGCAGGCTTTTACAAAACATTCGGTTATACTGGCCATCAATGCGCATTGTGCACTCATTGCACAGCAAAAGATCCTTCTGCAGAGATCACCAAGTGCCTGAACCGGAAAAAAATGCGGCCCAGTATGGAGGCTGCCGGGATCGATGTGTATGCCACTTGTGCAACCGCAGGCTGGGATCTTGATATTCTCTCCTGTACGGATGTTGAGGGTGGGTCTGTTCTGAACTCTCCGATGACAACAGTCATGCTTCTTTTAATTGAGTGAATACTATGAAAAATTCCCCATTTCTTGCTCCCGTGCCGTTCTATTGGTGTGACCGATGTCATACGCCGGTCATGGGGAAGCTCTGCTCCTGTGGAGAAAAAACTCGACCGGTCTCAGTGACTCCGCCGGGTGACGTTCGTCCTGCCTTTGACCGTGACAGAGATCTTGTGAATTGCCTTTTCGAAGAGCAGTTCGGCGTTCCATTGATTCCTGATGGATTCCTTGCGATCCTAAATAAAGTTCCAGACGAGGATCGGATGGAAGAGGTTATCATTGGCGGAGCCGTTGTCTGCGCGATTAGATATCTCCCGGCTGAGTCCAGGTGGGAGGTTCTCCCGAGGGAAGCGGCAGCAGATCTGATTGTTCCAACCAAGCGCTTCATAAAAGTTACAGATGACGCGGCCGGTTATATCAAAGATGGAAACAGTGTCCTGATGCCGGGCGTAACCTTTGTGTCTCCTGATATTTCTGCTGGTGATAGTGTATTTGTGATTTCCGAGTCTGGGGAATGTGTGGCAGTTGGAAGAGCAAAAATGTCATATCAGGAAACTGTGGGCGCGACTCGCGGTCAACTTGTCCGGACCCGTCGGACCCAGAAGCCAATCGTTGACATCGCTCCCTCGACGTGGGATGACGCAATTGCCGCAAATAAAAATATCCTTGATATCTACGAAAGAAAATCGATCGAGTTTATCCATGACGTGATCTCTAAAAATCCAGGGATTCAGCCAACCGTCTCCTATTCTGGAGGAAAAGACAGTCTTGTAACGCTTCTCGTCTCCCTCAAGTCCGGTCTTCGACTCCCGTTGATTTTTGCGGATACCGGGCTCGAGTTTCCAGAAACGATTGAAAACGTCCGCAAGGTTTCTGTCTTATTTGACCTCCCATTGATAGAGGAGTCCGGAATCGCCGGGTTCTGGGAAAGCTTTGAGACGCAAGGCCCCCCGGCGGTCGATTTCAGGTGGTGCTGCAAAGCATGCAAACTCACTCCGGTCAAGACCCTCATTGAAAATGAATGGGGAATGGCAATCTCCTTCATCGGTCAGCGTAAGTTTGAGTCCGCAAAACGGATGCAGAGTCCGCGTGTATGGAGAAACAGAAATGTTCCTTGTCAGATTTCAGCCGCTCCGATCCAGCACTGGACAGCTATGCATGTCTGGCTGTATCTTTTTCAGGAAAAAGCACCCTACAATCCGCTCTATGAACTGGGTCTGGATCGGATCGGTTGTTTCATGTGCCCTTCTTCGGATATTGCCTGTATGAAGGATATCGAGGCACGCTATCCCGAGATGTGGGCCGACTGGGAACAGAAGCTGAAGGCATGGGGTGATGCAAACGGCAAATCTTCGGCGTGGGCTTCGAAAGGCTTATGGAGGATCCGTGAAACAAATGAAGAAGATGGTGACATAGATGGCCACTTCTGAAATCGCTGTTCTGGATTATGGGTTAGGAAATCTTCGAAGTGTGATCCGCGGTCTTGAAGCGGCCGGAGCTCGCCCGAAAGTCACCAATGATCCAGAGACTATCCGTTCAGCAGACGGGCTCCTTCTTCCTGGTGTGGGAGCCTTTGCTGAAGGAATGAACAAACTTGGTCCCCTGATCAGTTTGGTGAAGGAAGAGGCGATAACGAAACCTCTTCTGGGAATATGCCTAGGCATGCAGATGCTTTTAGAGGAAAGTGAGGAGCACGGCCTTCACAAAGGGCTTGGTTTCGTGCCGGGAAAGGTCAGATTGTTTCCTAAACGACCTGGTATGAAGATCCCTCAGATGGGATGGAACACGATCTCTCCGTCGAATCACCCACTTTTTGAAGGAATACCTGATCAAACGTATGTCTACTTCGTCCACTCGTATTATGCCGATACAATTCCTGAATACACAATTGCAACGACAGATTACATAGTTTCATATGCCTCGGCGGTGTGTTTCGACAACGTCATGGGAGTTCAGTTCCATCCTGAAAAAAGCGGAGATGTCGGCATTAAAATTTTGAAAAATTATGTTCAGATGACCGAGTAATATAATAGCTTCTTCTCTTCTTTCCCGCCCATCTAAAAAACTCCTATTTTGCTGCCTACTGTATTCGGCCGGTAGAATTTCTCCCTCTTTCAGGCATTTTTTATTAGAGATTTTCCTTATGGTCCACCCACATTAATAAGGAATCCGCACTAATATAATAATGAAAATATATTTTTGAAAATCGCTTCCGAAGATGTTAATCGTTTTCGAAATCGAACTCAAATATCTGTCTAATTGACATGGAGAACCAAACTTAGATGACTGATAATTACGACGCCTCCCATATCACCGTTTTGGAGGGATTAACCCCTGTCCGTGAAAGACCCGCCATGTATATCGGTAATACCGGTACTCGCGGTCTCCACCACCTCGTATATGAGGTCGTTGACAACTCGATCGATGAAGCCTTAGCAGGATTCTGTAAACATATCTTCATCGTCATCAATCCGAACGGATCGGTATGCGTGGAAGATGACGGTAGGGGTATCCCAGTTGATATCATGCCCAAGCAGAACAAGAGCGCCCTTGAAGTTGTTATGACTGTGCTTCATGCTGGCGGAAAATTCGATAAAAATACCTATCAGGTCTCTGGTGGTCTTCATGGGGTAGGTGTTTCAGTTGTAAACGCCCTCTCAACGCGTCTTATTGCCGAAGTTTTTCGTGACGGGAACATCTACTCCATGGTTTTTGGCAAAGGGATGCTTCTTCAGCCGCTTTCATGCAGACCTGAAACGGATGATGAATATCTTCAACGGCAAAAAAGGATGGACAAAGTCGGGCAGAAAAAAGAGACCACGACCGGAACAAGAATCACCTTCTATCCTGACGGCTCCATCTTTGAGACGACTGAGTTTGATTATGATGTGTTAGCACATCGATTCAGAGAACTTGCTTACCTCAATAAAGGTCTGGAGATCCAGATCGAAGATCACAGAACTGGGGATGCTGAGACCTTCTGTTATGAAGGCGGTCTTTATGAGTTTGTCACTCACCTCAATGAAGGAAAAGAGCTCCTTCATCCTGAACCCATCTACATCGAGAAATTTGACGACACCAACAAAATCGAGGTGGAGGTGGCTCTCCAATATAACGATACCTACGGGGAGGTACTCTACACGTATGTTAACAGTGTCAATACCCGTGAAGGCGGGACCCATCTGGAAGGATTCCGCTCAGCACTTACGCGTGCGATCAATAACAGCTCCCATGTAAACAAACACCTCAAAGAGGATATTTTTGTCCGTGGTGAGGATGTGCGGGAAGGACTTGTTGCAGTTATCAGCGTCAAAATAGCCAACCCACAGTTCGAAGGTCAGACCAAGATGCGGCTTGGGAACAGCAGTGTTAAAGGTCTTGTTGACTCGATGGTCTATCAGGCCTTGACCGAGTTCTTTGAGGAAAGCCCGAAGGTCATTGCTGCGATCGCCAAAAAATCTCTTGACGCGGCAAATGCCCGTGAAGCGGCACGCCGTGCGAAGGAACTCGCTAGGAGAAAGACCTCCCTTGAGATGTCAGGTCTCCCGGGAAAACTCGCCGATTGTTCCGAACGTGATCCGGCAAAGAGTGAGATATATATTGTGGAAGGAGATTCTGCCGGTGGCTCAGCCAAACAGGGGCGCGACAGGAAGTTCCAGGCGATCTTGCCGCTTCGTGGTAAGATTTTGAATGTTGAGAAGGCGCTTGAACACAAGGCCCTCAAAAATATTGAAATTCAGACCCTTATCACCGCTATTGGTGCGGGATATGGGGAGAAGTTTGATGCTGAACGGGCCCGATATCATCACATCATTATCATGACCGATGCGGATGTGGATGGGGCACACATTAGAATTCTGCTTCTGACATTCTTTTATCGATTCATGAAACCACTCGTGGATATGGGGTATATCTACATTGCCCAACCGCCTCTGTTCCGTATTGCCAAAGGAAAACAGGAAAAATATGTGTATAATGAAGAGGATATGCGCTCTGCAATTGCTGAGTACGGGGAGAAAGGCGTCTCGGTCCAGCGGTATAAAGGTCTTGGTGAAATGAATGCAGGGCAGCTCTGGGACACCACCATGAATCCCGAATTCCGTGTCCTGAAAAAGGTACAGATAGAGGATGCGAGTTATGCAAACGAGATATTCGAAAAACTCATGGGTGATGATGTGATGCCAAGAAAAGATTTCATCAAACGCCATGCCGGGGAGGTGAAGAACCTTGACATCTGAAGAAAATACCACGCATAAAACGATATCGATCAACATCGAAGATGAGATGAAGAACTGCTTCATCGATTATGCAATGAGTGTCATCATCGGCCGTGCAATACCTGATGTCCGCGACGGCCTCAAACCAGTACACCGGCGTATTCTGTATGCAATGTTCCACGATGAAGGGAACACGAGCGATAAGGCATACAAGAAATCTGCCAAAGCAGTCGCCGCCACGATGGGTAATTACCACCCACATGGTGACTCTGCGATCTATGAGACACTCGTCAAGATGGCCCAACCGTTTTCCTATCGTTGCACCCTAGTTGATGGGCAGGGAAACTTTGGCTCTATCGACGGTGACTCGGCAGCAGCAATGCGTTATACCGAAGCGCGTCTAACCAAGGCTGCTGAATCGCTTCTGGAGGATATCGACAAGGATACCGTTGATTTCGTTCCAAATTTTGATGAATCATCCAGAGAACCTGATGTTCTCCCGAGCCGTATTCCAAATCTGCTGGTAAACGGAACCACAGGTATCGCGGTCGGTATGGCGACCAACATGATGCCACATAACCTTGGAGAGGTCTGCGATCTGGTCGTTGCTTACATCGAAAATCCTGAGATGCAGCTCGAGGAGATGATGAAGATCCTCCCAGCGCCTGATTTTCCAACAGGCGGCAAGATCATGGGCACTGACGGGATCGTCAATGCTTATCAGACCGGTCAGGGAAAAGTTGTTCTCCGGGGTATCGCTGAGATCGAGGAGCGGAAAAAAGGATTTGAACAGATCGTTATCACCGAGATACCCTATCAGGTGAACAAGGCATCGATGATCGAAAAAATCGCCGAGCTTGTAAAATCGAAGGTGATCGAAGGGATCAGCGACATTCGTGATGAGTCTGATAAAGACGGGATCCGGGTCGTCATTGAACTCAAGCAGGGTGCTCAGGCCAATGTTGTTCTGAACCTTCTGTACAAACACACCCAGCTCGAAAACTCCTTTGGTATCATCAATCTGGCGATCGTTGATAAAAAACCCAAGATCCTCTCTCTCGTTGAACTTCTGCGCTATTTCATCGCACACCGTGTCGAAGTCGTCAGAAGACGTTCACTCTTTGACCTTCACAAAGCTGAAGATCGGATGCATATCCTCGCGGGTCTTTTGAAGGCTCTTGATATGATCGATGTGGTGATCGCGACCATTCGTGCTTCACCTGAGGCTTCGGTTGCTCAGGAAACCCTCGTCTCCAAGCTGGGCTTTTCAGAAGCTCAGGCCGATGCAATTCTCAAGATGCAGCTTCGCCGTCTCGCGGCCCTTGAACAGCAGAAGATCGTGGATGAGACCGCTTCACTTCAGCTGATCATCGACAAACTCACCTGGATCCTGGCCACGGATGAAAACATTCTCTCGGTCGTCAAAACTGAGGTTTTAGAGATCCGTGAAGCATATGCTGATGATCGCCGTACCAAGATCGATTATACTGCAAACACTGACTTCAATATGCTGGACCTGATCCCAGATGAACAGACCCTTGTGATGCTCACGACTCAGGACTATATCAAGAGAGTTCCTCTTGATCTCTATCGCCAGCAGAAACGCGGCGGCAGAGGTGTGATCGGCATGACCACTAAGGACGAAGATTCCGTGGATAAAGTTTTCATGGCGAGCACGCACGATTATCTGCTGTGTTTCACGAACAAAGGCAGAGTCTACTGGCTCCGTGTCTATGAAATACCTGAAGGATCAAGAACAAGCAAGGGCAAGGCGATCGTAAATCTGCTGAACCTTACCGACGAAGAGGTCTCTGCAGTTATCCCGATGCGTGACTTCGATGCTGAAAAGAATCTTCTGTATGCAACGAAGAAAGGTCGCGTGGGTAAATTCACCCAGGATCTGTTCTCAAGACCAAGAACAGGCGGCATCATTGGTATCACACTTCTTGAAGGCGATGAACTTGTTGATGTGGTCGTTACCGAAGGCAGTTCGGATGTTGTCCTCACGACCGCATTTGGTCAGGCACTCCGCTTCTCAGAAGATGAAGTCAGAGCTACTGGGAGAGGAACTCAGGGCGTTATCGGTATACGACTGAAATTTGAGGGCGATTATGTCTGTGCTTTGACGCTTGTAGTTACACAGTACCTGTTGATGATCACCGACAAAGGGTTTGGCAAGAGGACCGAGTTCGAGGATTTCCGAGGACATGGCCGAGGAACTCAGGGTGTGAAGTCGATCGTAGCGAACTTCGAGCGTGGAAAAGTTGTCTCATCTCTTGCTGTATCTGATGAAGACCAGGTCATAATCACGACGGCAGGAGGGGTAGTTCTCCGAACTCAGGCTTCAGACATCTCGATACAAGGCCGAGGCACAAAAGGCGTTCGTGTTATCCGTGTCGATTCAGGTGACAAAGTAACAGGTGTTGCTATCGTGCCGCCTGATGAAGTTGATCCCACCGAGCCGGAAGGCGAAGACGTGGTCTGATTTTTTCTTTTTTTTTGAATTTATCCTTCGATGTTATCTCGAATATTTCTCTTCGCCCTTCCTGTATACCCACTGGGAAGAAAAATCTAAGTAACATCTTTAATGTACAATCCCGCCAAATAGTACAGCACCTATGTCCTACATCGATCCGATAGTAATAATCATTGCCTTTGGTGCAGCTTCAGTATCATTTCTTTGGTTGAGGGACACCCGCATCTTTGTTCGTACCGGCAAAGAGGGGTACCGAAAAGCTGCCTATCAAGGTGTTCTTTACTCCGCTCTCGGCTGGTTCGGTTGTGCTCTTGCCGGTTTTGGTGAAACTACATTTATGTATCTGGGTGTTGGCAGTGTTTTGATCGCTCTGTATCTTCAGTCCAGACTAAAAAAAGAGGATGTATGGGTTGGAAATGAATCTGCGTGGACCCGATTCATTGGGTCGGCCCCAAGACAGGAGAGGAAATAAATATGATACAAAAACCCCGAGGGACAAGGGACTTTCTCCCCCAAGAAATGGCGCAACGCAGATTTATCGAACAAAAAATGCGAGCCGTTGCCGCATCCTTCGGTTATGGCGAGATAGTGACCCCCATGTTCGAAGAGCAGGAACTTTTCACGATAAAATCGGGAGAAGGGATCATCGGCGAGATGTATGCCTTCGAGGATAAGGGCGGCCGAAAGATCACGCTCCGTCCTGAACTCACTGCCCCGGTTCTCCGTGCCTATGTCAATGAGGCTCAGATGGCGCCAAAACCTCTGCGCTGGTTTTATTTTGCCGAATGTTTCCGTTATGAACGCCCACAGAAAGGACGTTACCGGCAGTTCTGGCAGTTTGGTTCTGAGCTTATTGGTGCCGACTCGGCCGCAGCAGATGCAGAAGTTATTGCTCTTGCTTATGCACTATTATCCTGTACTGGCGTACGCTTTGTTTTGAAAGTTGGTCATCTTGCACCGATGAAACATCTCCTTTCGGTTCTGGATGCCCCAGCCCAGAAAAGGGTGATGGCCGCTCTAGATAAACGTGATATGGAACTGCTTGAAACAACGCTTTCCGCTCTTGACAGTTCTGATCTGTTTGAGCCGCTACAGGTTCTCTCTACAGCAAAAACCCTCTCAGAAGTATTTGCCGTCACGGGAGAGATCCCGGAGAAAGCAAGGATCGAAGAGACCTTTGGGTATCTCAAGGCACAAAACATTCCTTATGAACAAAACTTCGGGATCGCTCGAGGTCTTGACTACTACACAGGTATGGTTTTTGAAGGATTTGCCGATAATCTCGGAGCAGAAAATCAGATCATTGGCGGCGGCGGCTACCGACTAGCTCATCTTTTCGGCGGCAAGGATGTTCCTTCCTGTGGGTTTGGGATCGGTTTTGATCGGGTCCTTGTTTCTTTGGGTGAATTCACTCCGGAGACACAACCTGTTGTCGCTGTGATTTGCACGCCGGCAACACGTTTAGCGGCATACGATGCGGCTTTTGAACTGCGGTCTGCTGGCATAACGGCAGTGATGGATCTGCTTGACAGGGGCTTTGGAGCCCAACTATCTTCTGCGCTGAAATCGGGGGCGTCTTTTGCAGCGGTGATTGGAGAAAAAGAGGTTGATGCTGGAACGATAACACTTAAAGATCTGAATGCCGGAGTTCAGACTGAGATGTCGCTTGAATCTGCCATCGAGGTAATCCATGGTTCTTGCCGATGAGCTTGCCAAGAAACAGCGAAGCATAAGTGTAGCGGAATTTTTTGAGAAAAATAAACAGATGCTTGGTTTTGATTCCCCAACTCGGGGAATCATAACCACCATAAAAGAGGCGATCGACAACTCTCTGGATGCCTGTGAAGAGGCACAGGTTCTTCCAGACATCCTTGTATCGGTCAGGCGTGTCTCAAACGATGTGTTCCGTGTCGTTGTTGAGGACAACGGTCCCGGGATCGTTCCCGAAAAAATGCCGAGTGTTTTTGCTAAACTTCTGTACGGATCACGATTTCATCAGGTCAGACAGACCCGCGGCCAGCAGGGGATCGGGATATCTGCGGCAGTATTATATGCCCAACTTACCACAGGAAAACCGACGATCGTAACATCCCGGATCGATGCCAAGAGCAAGGCCCACACGATGTCGCTTGTCATCAAGACGGAAACAAATGAGCCGGAAGTCCTCTCTCATGAAGAAGTAGATTGGATCCTTCCTCACGGGACCCGTATCCAGCTTGAGTTCAAAAGCAATATCGCAGCAAAGAAAAAACTTATCGAGTATCTCAAATATACCTCGATCGTCAATCCTCATGCTAAATTCCGAGTTGAGATCGATGACGAATCATTCACATTTGAACGCGTTTCATCCGAGGTCCCGCCTTGTCCAGTATCGATAAAACCTCACCCCTATGGGATTGAACTCGGTGTTTTAAAACGAATGGCGGCAGCTTCCGACCTGCCGATCAAAGTGTTTTTAGTTGAAAGTTTTTCGAAGGTTGGGGAAAAAACCGCTCTTGAGATATGCGGATCCTCAAAACTTGACCCCAATGTGAAGGCTACATCGCTTAGTCTTGAGTCGCTCAATCTTCTTCTCGATTCCATGCAGACCACGAGGATCCCAGCTCCTTCGGCATCCCAATGTTTGTCTCCTATCACTGACGAACTGATCGTTAAAGGGATGGAAAAAGAGTTTGAACTGGACTTCATCAAGGCTCGAACGCGTCCAGGAAGTGTGTACGGCGGTCACTCATTCATTGTTGAGGCAGCGATAGGGTACGGTGGAAAACTTCCACCTGAAGGAAGTGCGCTTCTCTTGCGGTTCGCAAATCGCGTTCCGCTGCTTTATCAGCAGGGAGCCTGTGCGATCACGAATTCAGTTCAGAATGTGAACTGGAAATCCTACGGCATTTCTCAGTCAGGGCTTCCCACCGGACCCATACTGATCCTCGTTCATGTGGCTGCGACAAGCGTCCCGTTCACGAGTGAGTCAAAAGATGCCGTCGCGGCAATACCGGAAATCGAGCGTGAGATCACTCTTGCTTTGCAGGAACTTGGACGCGATCTGAAGACGTTTTTGTCTCGTCGCGACAAGAACAAACTTCAGGATGATCGTGCCCGTGCGATCTGCTCGGTCATTCCTCTTATCGCCATAAAAGTTGGGGAAATCGTAGAGCTTCCAACCCCTGACACTTCACTTATCGAAGGAAGGATTATGCGCAGGGTGGTTCTCAAGAAAAGTTCGGCAGGCGGCAAAGTCATGTTTCATATCGACAATTACACAACAAAAGAACAGGAGATATCGTTGTATGATATCTCTGGAGACAACGCAGGCGATGCGACTATCCCCCCTTCGTTTGTATCTGTAACGGATGGTGAGTTCACGAAGATCTGGAAGTTGACTCTTGCAGCAGGCGAAACGTTTGAAGTGATTTATACTGGACTTGGTGGGGGGATGATCGAGATGCAGGGTGTAGCGGAAAATCTCAAAGTGGTGGTGGATTTGGATGTCTGACCTGACGGAACGAGACTCGGCAACGAAGAAGCGCCTGATCGAGATTGCCAAGGTGTGGTATGATCAGATGGAAAGCGGTGAGATCCCGTCGATCACTCTTCCTACCCGAACAAAATACAATATTGAATACGATGATGAATCTGAGGTCTGGAAGTATGGTGATAAAGAGTCGGTCAGAAATGCCGGGACTGCGAAATCGGCTATGCATATGCTCAAGATGGCGTATGTCATCTGGTTCATTAAGACTCAGTTGCAAGAGAACCGTTCCTCGACGTTAAGAGAAATGTATTACATCTCTGAGGGTTGGAAACAGGCAAAGTTTGGCGCTCAGAATGAGAGCAACTATCTGATAGAGGATCTGGAGATCGTCACTTCTTTACAGAGGGAATTTTTCCATATGCGTCCAGAAGAGGACGGAGCCTCCATTTTTGGACCGATCCGTGTTCGGGAAAATACACGACGCGGCATGAAAGAGATCCACTGTCAGGATGATGTGGGAGAAGCTGGATATAATATTCCAAATAACGTGGAAAATGTTGAACTTGTTGATCATGACGCCTCTTGCGTTATCGCCATAGAAACTGGTGGTATGTTTTCCCGTTTACAGGAAAACGGCTTTGATGAAGAGTACAATGCTGTTCTCCTTCACCTGAAGGGTCAGCCTGCTCGGGCGACAAGGCGTATGCTCAAACGAATGAATGAGGAGCTTGGGATTCCGGTTGTGGTTTTCACCGACGGGGATCCTTGGTCCTACCGTATTTATGCATCAGTCGCCTATGGCTCGATAAAATCCGCCCACATGTCCGAGCTTCTGGCCACCCCCTCTGCCCAATTCATTGGGGTTAAGCCCTCAGATATCCAGCGGTACGATCTGCCTGCAGATAAACTTACTGAACAGGATGTTGCCGCGCTGAGGTCTGAACTGACCGATCCGCGTTTCGAAACCGATTTCTGGAAGAAAGAGATCAATCTTCAACTCGAAATGAATCTGAAATCTGAACAGCAGGCATTTGCAAGCCGGGGTCTTGATTTCGTTACCAAGGAGTATCTCCCATCGATGTTGTCAGATATAGGTATTCTAAAGCGATGATGAAGATTTCTAAAATTGCTATTTACCTGGGAGTTTTTGCCACAATGGCTCTCTCAAATTCGGTTGTACCAATTCTATCAATGATCACGCCTGATGCTGCGATGCAGGGAGCTGTCTTTTCCGCTTACTTTTTAGGTGCATTTTTTATGGTGTTTCCAGCGGGTTGGATGTCCGATATGATCGGCCGGGCTCCTCTCATCAAAATAGGGCTTGCTGGAACATTTTTGTTCGGGCTCCTGATCTGGTTTTTCGCAGGTGATCCTCTATTTATCGTTGGTCTCAGATTCGTTGGAGGTTTGTTTACAGGGATGTTTGTGTCGTCCTCCCTCTCCTATGTCAACTCTGAGGCTGACCATAAAAAACTGTCAGGCATCTATATGGCTTTGCTGAACGTGGGTCTGGTGGCGGGGCTTATTATTTCGGGTGTACTCGTTGTGATCTATCCTTACACTGGTGTGCTCGTGTTTAGTATTTTGACCGGAGTTGCTTTTCTCACCGGGATTTTCTTCAACGACTCTGCCGGATTTATTTCCGCAATGGTACCATTAAAGACGATTTTCTCTATCACACAGTATCATAAATGGCTTTGGGTAACACTCTTTGTTTTTTCAGGGGCCACAGGCGTTGTTCTAAGTATGTATCCGGAAATGTCGGGGTATTCGGCTGAAATTTCAGGTTTCGTGACTGCAATGATGAGTTTAGCTACTGCCGTTTGTGTCTTCGCCGCATCGCGTTTTGCCCTTATGAATTCACTCGGGGTTATCCAGAAATCTGCGGTTCTTCTTGCCGTTTCAGTCCCGCTTGTCTTCTTTACACCGATTGGTTTGATTCTTGTTGGAGCTGTATTTGGCGTAATAACCGTTGCCATATTAAATTATATTGCTGGCACGTCTCATCCACAGGGCGTGATGAATGGTCTCTTCACGACGATGCAGTATGCTGGAATGGCCGCATTGCCGTTCATCGCCGGCTTGATCGTTCTGCCAATCGGATATTTGGGGGTGTTTATTATTGTTGGAGTTGTTGTTTTGATAGGTGGTCTCTTGGTCGTCCGCTGTCCGTGTTACATTCCGGCAATAAAAAGAGAATGATCAATATTATTTATTTTTTCTTTTCGGATGATAGCGGTATTTAGGTACAATATTTTCCGGAAGAGGTGAGGGTTTTCGTCCATCAAGGCAATCTTTCACAGGAGTATTACAATACTCTAACACGCTTAATACCCGCTCGGCCCCGATCGCCGGTTTTGTTGCTTCAAGCCACAAATAGAATCCGACTCGAGACGGGGTTGGACGTTCATATTTGAAACCGCCTATTTTCGACGGGATCATCTTCAGATATGTTCGCTGTTTTTTTGGTTTGAGATAAATCACTGGTGACATTTCAGGAAAATCTATGGCAAGGATAACCTTAGTATAGTTTTCCTGTATTGAATCTATATCAAGAATATCCGATTTTACTCGAAGGCCATAGTTTGTGATCAACGGTTTGATTGCCGATGGGTGCAATCCTCCGCAGATCAC
This sequence comes from Methanocorpusculum sp., assembly GCA_029987315.1. Classification (GTDB taxonomy): domain Archaea; phylum Halobacteriota; class Methanomicrobia; order Methanomicrobiales; family Methanocorpusculaceae; genus Methanocorpusculum. The sequence continues at coordinate 3,415 of DALTVZ010000051.1, read as the reverse complement.
TTTCTTCACCAAGGGGGAAACGGAAGGGTCTGAGAAGTACTGGTCGGGCGACATATTATGGTCCATGGCGAAAAATAGCTTCGTGAGTGCGTCGTCATGGAGTTTTTTGTAATCAAAGTCGCATATCTTTAAGGTCTCTGATGGAATGAGTGCTGGATTTTTTTCAGGTTGTGTCGGTATAGAGGTGATCCGAAGGCCTTTGAGACAAGACTTCATCACTTCACATTCGTGTGTCCCTATGTAGACATTATCCGGATCGGCGACAAGTCTTCGGACGACCTGTGTTCCCGAGATATCAACTGACGAGAAAAGCATGAATCCTACATGTTCCTGATTGAACATGTAGCCAAAGAGTTTTTTCTTATAAATGATCTCTGCTTCAAGATCTTTAAGATCGGCCGGGCTGGTTACGATCTCGCTGAAGACGACTTGTTTATCTTTGTCAAACAGAAGAAGATCCACCTCCGCCAAATCCTGGCCGTTTCCTCGGACCCTGATGTCACCTTTTTCAGCAGAATATATTCCATTTACTCCGAGTCTGATTTTTTCGTGGTGTTTTGGGACATCGGCACCTTTCCTTACGATCTTTTTTATGGTGTCAGTTTTTTCCGCGATCCTGATGAGCTGTTCGTATATTAGATTTTCAAACCAGTATCCTTCGGCTGTTCTCATCAACATGATGTCTTCAGAGAAAAGATTTTTACGCTCCACTGGACGCATATGACGCAACGCTCTTACTGCGATTGCCCGGTCCGGTTTGTAGTGGCTGAACTGCTCACTAATCCACGAGAGCATTACAACTCTCCGCTTTTTTGTTTCATAATATATTTATGCGAGGACTAGTATCCGCCGCGTGAGACTTTTATGCACTCTCTGTTCGTAGTATTCGACGACTTCAAAGTGGCCTTTTGCAAGAGGTCTGATGTCTTTGTGAGTTATTATGACTGCCCTACCACCTGGTTTCAGTACACGCCTGATTTCTTTCAGGGACCCGGTGTAGAGGGTATCGATGTTTTCGGCACCGATGGTGGTCGACTGACCATACGGCAGATCTGTTGCAATAGCATCAAATGCTTCGTTTGGATAGGGCATATTCGTTGCATCTGCTCGAACGTATGCTCCATTCGGGAGATTCTGCCTGCATCCAATGAGCATCTCCGGATCATAATCACTTCCGATCGCTTCGATGCCCATCATATCACATTCAAGGAGCATACCCCCTGTTCCACAGAAGGGGTCACATAGTAACTGACCTGGTTCAATATGGGTCAGGTTGACCATCGTTCGTGCCATAAGAGGCATCATAACTCCTGGGTGGAAAAATGCTCTCCTTTGAGGATTTCGATATGCATAGGATCCGCGGTCGATGGTGTGAAGTACTTCTCCAAAGAAGCATCTGTCGTTTGTGAATACTGCACGATATTCTATCTCGGGATTTTTGAGGTCAACAATACCGTGAATTTTTTGTCCCATCATGCGCTCGAGTTCCAATTGGGATGCATTGACGGAGACGGGGTGAATCTTTCTTGCTCGACAACAGAATGTGCCTTGCGCTGTAAGAGCAAGGTTTTCTAGAAAATTTTCGAGGTCTTCCTTTGCTGCATTGCACTCACCTAGGAGACGCATTACTACATGCGTCTGTGCGAGCCTTGTCGTCCTCTCGGGGTCATCGACCTCCACGATTGCAATACCGTTTTCTGTGCGGATCACATTTCCCACACAGGATAGTTCGGCGGTTGCCAGAGGCAGGTTCTCTCCGGAGAGTTCAAACAACAGATTCATCCGCTTTATAGATGTGCCGTCTGGCTAATAATATCTGTGGGGTCAAAAGGTGTCAGTAATGATTTTGACTTGTCTGCCATCAAATTTCATACGATCTCTTTTCGTTTGATGTACCAGGTTTTGGCACATTTTTGCGGATGGTAACGGAGTTTTGCTTCACGAAGTCCGGGAACATCCATGTCGGACTCTCGATTTATCCACTCAAATCTGCCTAAGAGCAGCTTGGCTGTTTCCTGATTTATCACTTTGTAGATACCTTTGTATTGGGTGATGCCTTTCTCAAAATGGATAACTGCAGTTTCATGATTCATCTCTCCCCATATCGCGACCGCTCCTATCTTATTTCTTGGAAGAATACGAATTACTATTCCTTCGCATCCTAGTTCATCCCAGTTCTCAAGAGCAGTGTGTGCTGCGTCCACTTCTTCTTTCAGGACAATGTTCGCCTCAGTATTTTTGGCGTCGCTCCATTTATCCAGCATATCATGAATTTCTGAGATGATCTCCGGTGTTATGGGCTCGGTTGTATACTGGTATTTTGTTTTGAACTGGTTGATTTGCCTTCGGATGTTGAGGTATTTTTGTCCGGAGAGTTCAGCGAGTTCCTCGGTCCTGTAATAATAATCGCTACATCCGCGTGATTCATAGACTGGGGTCTCGGGATGATATGCTTTCATATATGGAATATATTTGTCTTCATAGAATGCAATGGCGCATTCTCCGGTATGTTTTTTGGCGAAAAGCAACTGTTCTTCAAAGAGGCTCGGGTCAAACTCACCGATAGGTGCATGACAGGTGGTCTTACCTTTGATCGAGTGGGAAAGAATCAGGTGATCATTTATCAGTGTATATTCACAGGGGGAGTAATGTTCCCAGCAGAATAAGGTGAGAAAGTTATGTTGTGAGTGATACTGGGGATAGCGCCGGAAGTAGTCGTCAAAAATGGATTTTTCCGCGAGGGTTATTTTTTTGAAATCAGTTTTTTTCATTTTCAAAGAGCATGGAGGTATAGTTTTTCATTTCAGAGAAGCCTGCTCTGAGATAGATCGATTCTTTGTCCGGTGCAGAGATGAGGCCGATCCATGTCAGGCCGTGCGCTAACCCAAGTCGTCGGAGGGTGGTTGCTATGCGCTCTCCTATGCCGTGTCCGCGGTATTCGGGGAAGACAACAACATCCTGAATATATCCATCTGCCACTCCATCGGCGATTATCCGCCCCATTCCGACTGCGCGATTTTGTGTGTCGTGGGCGATTATGAAGATGAAACTTCTATCGAGGATGTGCGCGATGCGGTCTGTACTCCATCCCATGTCCCACCATCCTCCGGTCCGATATAGGTCGACGATCTCGGATGCATGCCATGAATGCACTTCGCTAAGGGTTATTTGATCATCTATCAAGGGTATATTTCCTGTGATTGTTTTTATTATTTTTTTGCGGTCTCTGATAATGATGTTTATGGTCTCGTTCTCATCACTGAACCACCATCTATATATGTTGCCTCTTCTAACATTATTACCTCACGAGTCAACTTGACAGACTGTGAACATGTGGGATTTTTCCCTTTGTGTTCCCCTTCTGCTTCGGTGGATTAATAAGTGATTGGGGGTAATATTGTTACCTCGCAAGGCC
>DALTVZ010000050.1 GCA_029987315.1 Methanocorpusculum sp. | reverse complement strand
GATCGGTGCCACGCAAAAAAATGCGGCAAAGAGTGCATCGTGTACTGCCCACGGGTACGGACAGGTGACGAAACAATAATTATCGGAGAAAATGGTTATGCTGAGATCTCCGAGGAGCTCTGCGTAGGTTGTGGTATCTGCGTTAAAAAATGTCCGTTCGATGCTCTGGATATCATCCAGCTCCCAGAAGAACTTGACACGCCGGTGACCCGATATGGTCCAAACTCCTTTGTCCTGTATGGACTTCCTGAGCCGATCGCAGGAAAAGTCACCGGTCTTCTTGGTCCAAACGGTATTGGAAAATCAACCGCGATCAAGATTCTTTCCGGGCAGTTGAAACCAAATCTGGGTATCTTCGATCACGAAGTTGAGTGGCCGGAGATCCTGAAACATTATGCCGGCACTGAGCTTTTAGATTATCTCAAGCTGGTTGCTTCAAAGACGATCAAGGCCTCGATCAAGCCGCAGTACATCGACTTTATCCCGAAGGTTTTCAAAGGGACGGTCGGTTCGCTTCTCAAACAAAATGATGAGCGAAAAATGCTGGGTCATTATACGAAGGCACTTGCTCTTGACACGATCCTCGACAAAGATCTCTCGTATCTTTCCGGCGGAGAGCTTCAGCGGGTGGCTTTGACGGTGGCTCTTTCGAAGAAGGCGAACTTTTATTTCCTTGATGAAATAACGCCTTTCCTTGATATCTATCAGAGAATGACCGCAGCAAAATTGGTTCGGGAACTTGCATCCGAACACCCGGTCATTTTGGTGGAGCACGATATCGCCATTCTCGATATGGTTGCCGAAACGGTGCACATCGCGTATGGAAAACCCGCCGCATTTGGTATCATCTCCCGGCCGAAGGGTGTTCGTATTGGTGTGAATCAATATCTCGAAGGCTTTGTTGCCGAGGAGAATGTCCGTATCCGTGATTATCCTGTGCTCTTTGAGACCCGCAGTCACGAGAGTAATGTTGATCGCGAACGTCTGATGATGATCCCGAAGATGACGAAGTCGTTCCCGGGTTTCAAACTCACGGTCGAGGGTGGAGAGGTCCGCCGGGGTGAGGTTCTCGGGATTGTCGGAGCAAATGGTATTGGAAAATCGACGTTTGCAAAACTGCTTGCCGGGGTAGAAACTCCGGACGGTGGGAAAACATTCGATACGGTCCGTGTTTCGTATAAACCGCAGTATATCACCGCAGATTCAACCGATTCTGTGGAGTTTATGCTCCGTGCGGCTACCCGAAAGTTCGACACATCTTACTATCAGCATGAGATCCTGGAGCCGCTTGGCCTTATGCCGATCCTGCAGGCAGAGGTGAAGAACCTTTCAGGGGGAGAACTTCAGCGTGTGGCCATCGCACTTTGCCTTTCGCGAGAGGCGGATCTCTATATCCTTGATGAGCCCTCGGCTCATCTGGATGTTGAGCAGCGGCTTGTTATGACGAAGGTGATCAAGCGTGCGGCAGAGGAGAAAGGCGCCGGGATCATGGTGATCGATCATGATATGTACACGATCGATATGATCAGTGAACGGCTGCTGGTCTTTGACGGCGTGCCGGGCTTGGAAGGTACTGCACGTGGTCCGTATGAGATGAAGGATGGGATGAATCTGTTTCTGTCGAATCTGGGGATCACGTTCCGGAGGGATAAGACGGGGCGGCCGCGGATCAATAATCCGGGTTCGTATCTGGACCG
>DALTVZ010000049.1 GCA_029987315.1 Methanocorpusculum sp. | reverse complement strand
TGTTCACCCTGTCCGCGAACAAGAATGACCTCAAGGCAGCGTTCATCGCTGAGATGTGAATGAATCGTTGACTGGACGATGTGCCGGTTCCCATGCTGGATCTCCGTGATCGCTTCCATAAGACCCCGGTGATCATGATCATATACCATCGTGATAACGCCCTGACGTTCCCCGGAGACATCGTTCATCCATTCATAATAGGTGATATATGAGCGGATCGCGTCTCTGATGCCCTCCGATCTCGAAGAGTATCCACGTTTCCCAATGATACCATCAAACTTATTCAGAAGATTTTCCGGTAGCGAAATACCAATACGTGAAAGATCTGACTCTCCGACCATGCTGAAGTATTTGTTGTATCTCTATATTAGAGTTCTTACGTAATCTGAAATACCAGGTGAGTTGTACGTACTTTGAAAAAAAGGAGGAGATCAGTTACTCTTCTGTCTCGAGGAGTAAACGATTTTTGCTGCGAGAAGTATCACAATGAGTGCTGCGAAGATCCCTATGATCAGAGCGATGATCCCGCCTGCGGCACCTTCACCGAGAGCATAATCGGGCATCGGTGGTGCCCAGCCTATCGGATCCTCAGCCTCAACGATCTCATCACCCGTTGCCGGGGCAAAAATTTCTTTAACACCTCCGCTCACAAGGAGTGTGCTGTCAAGTCCGTCCGGATCGCTGGATGCGAAGAAGACAGCACAACCGCCGATGATGAGAGCGATCACAAGACCGGCTACCAGGAATTTTTTGATTGGGAGAGATGGTTTTGTCGTATCTCCTGTCAGTTCAGGGCGAACTTTGAAGATAAGTGTTACCACAACTGCAGTTATGAAACCTTCGATGATACCGATGATCGCATGGTAAATGAACATCGTCGGAAGGCCGATCCCAATAGGAACAGCGCCGAGAATGGCAATTTCAACGGCAGCACAACATGCGGCAATAACACATGCAAGCCATGCAGCGATCCCTGCGGCTCCTGCAAGCGGAAATTTGGGGATAAGTGATCTGAGTCCTTTGAAGGAATAAAATCCGACAAAACCAGCCACAACACCCATATTGATGATGTTTGCACCAAGCGCCAATACGCCACCATCACCAAAGATGAGTGCCTGAATGATAAGAACAATCGTTAATACAAAGACTGCAGCAAAAGGTGAACCTAAAATTATTGCCGCAAGAGCTCCGCCGACCAGATGTCCGGAGACGCCAAAACCGGTAGGGAGATTGAATGCCTGAAGTGCAAAGATCCCGGCGGCAATGACTGCCAAAATCGGGATCTTGGATTCGTCAAGATTTTTCCTTGCCCAGTTTATCGCAAGAGCAATAAACACAAGGGCAATTATCCATAATACGATACCAATAGGGACACCAAGTCCGCTATAGCCAAACAGAAAATCAGGTATATGCGTAGCCTTTTCACCAGCATATTAGAATAATACGTATTTGGTGATAAGTATTACTATAGATGGTTGATTGAGAAATAATGTATCATTTTGAGAGGCTGACCAAAACATTCGTATTATTTTTCATCGACCATCATCTCTAAAAGATCCTCGCCATCCTCCACACCCTTGAGCCGCTCCTCTCCTATGACAAGCGTCTTGCCAATCATTTTTTCTTTTCGATAATCAGAGACCACACAAAGGGATCGAGTCCCGGTGATCTCGGAGATATTGCCAACAAGTTCGGCACGCTGGACGGTTTTCTGAGGGGATCCATAACAGGTAAGTATCGTTTTGTTTTCAAACACCGCAAAGGCGTGGAAGGGTGACCTTCTGAGTTCCTGAACATTGATACCGATCGATCGAAGATGGTCTTCGGGCCGTTTCGGGAGAGCGTCCGACTCTGCATTATGTCCGGATGCAAGTGAGGCAGGGGCAAGTGCCAGCTCAGAAGGAGTATAATGAAGCAGATCGATCGGCATAACGATGTCATCATTGAAAAACTCCTCGAGCCTCATAGCCATCTCGAGGGTCGTCCCCATGCCCCCTTCATATTTGCTGATCGTTCTGCGTGAAACACCTAACACATTGGCTAAGTCTCCAAGCGACATCGACTGCCCTTCGCGCAGGCTGCGAAGTCTATCTGCGTCGATATTCACATACAAACCACCCGGAGAAGCATAGACGAGCGGGAGTTCTCCTTCGGCCAGATAATCATACAGGGTTGCAGAAGAGACCGCATTGATCCCATATCTAAGATAAATTGCTCCGCGTTCCAGAGCAACATCACGCGCGCGTTCCCCGATGATGAGGGGGACGGCGTGCAGGTGTCGGGCGATCTTATCCAAGTCCCATGCAATATCTTCGTTTACGCTGTCTATTTGCGAGACTACTTTGATAACGAGCAGATTCTCTCCCTTTGATGTCATCAGGTCAAAGCTTCTCGGGCGAATTTCGCAGCGTTCCGAGACATTGTATCCTGTCATGAGAAGGATACTGACCACGCTTTGGAGGAGTCTGTCGTTGGACATGAGATGTATACTCGTAATAGTAATGCGGTTCTATAAAATAATATCATTTATGTTACTCGGACTTGATGACACGGATTCACCTGACGGGATGTGTACCACTTACCTTGGGGCAGTGATAGCTGATGAGCTGGAACGGAAGGGATTTCTGGTCACTAACCATCGTCTTGTCAGACTCAATCCAAACGTCATCTGGAGAACTCGAGGAAACGCGGCCATCTGTATCGAAATCCAGGGAGAAGATCTGCAAACAGTTTTCGATACGGCATGCGAATTCGTAGAACGTTTTGCAAGATTTGATTGCGAAAAAACCAACCCGGGTGTTGTTGTAGTCGAGTCTTCGCCGGATCCCGCATTCTATTTCCAGGCTCTGCAGAGGTTCTGCACGATCGAGGAGACGATTCATCGACTGGACATGATCCATGCCCTCTATAAGGGATACAAGAACGGCAGAGGGCTGATAGGAGCACTTGCAGCAGTGGCATCGATCTTTCCAGACAACACCTATGAGTGTCTGGCATATCGAAACACCGAGGTGCTATTGACCACGCGTGTTTTTGAGGAGGAGGGATTTTTCACATCAGAGGAAAAAACGACACCGCATACCTGGGACACGGTGGATTTTATTCGAAAAGAGATCGTCTGCGTTCCCCATGGAAAAGATCCGGTTCTGTACGGGATCCGCGGTGAAACGCCTGAGTGGGTGGAAAAAGCAGCCAGTTTTCTGCACACCGAGGAGCCGGCCTTCAGTCAGGTCTGGGAAACGAATCAGGGAACGGATGCGCATCTTCTGCCCCTTTCTGCAGAAGGACCCTTAGAGGGAGAGTCCTACAAATTTTTTGGCGTAGTCGGGTCAGAACCGGTAACGAACCGCGGAGGTCATGTTCAGTTCACGATGCAAGCAAACGATAGGAGCATCACGGTTTTTGCTTTTGAGCCGACCAAATATTTTAGAAATGCTGTTCGCGAACTCGTGGTCGGGGATGAGATCACCGTCTGCGGAAGTTTTCAAAAAGGTGTCCTTCATCTTGAAAAGTTTCGACCTGACCAACTTGTTGATCGGGAGGTTCGTTCCTCCCCGCGCTGTCCGGTTTGCGGGGGACGAATGACCTCGGCCGGAAAGGACAAGGGGTACAAATGTCGCGAGTGTTCGGGAAAGGTTCGTGATGTTGAGAGCGGCACAAGAAATATCAGCACAATTTGGTATGAGGTCCCGCCAGGATCGAGAAGACATCTGGCAAAGCCGGTCATCCGTATCAAAGATTAAGGCAGCCGCAAAAATTTCAAAAAAATAGATAGAGAGGTGAAAAAGAGAGATTGAGTTATTCGTTGATGTACTCATCGGTCCTGACCCATGCTGCTGCCTCAACGGGCAGAATAAAGATCCTTCCATCCCCTTTCTTGCCGGTCCGTGCATGTTCACGGATGACTTGTATGAGTATCTCCACATCTTTATCCGGGACAACTATTTCGAGTTTGGTCTTGGGCAGTGTTTTCACCTGCATTTTACCAGCCCTATACTGAAGACAGATGCCTCCCTGTTCGCCACGGCCAAAAACTTCGGTGATTGTCACTCCTGGAATGTTGTTCTGTTCAAGTGCATTCAATACCTCATCCACCTTTTCCGGGCGGATGATAGCTGTTATCATCTTCATGTTGTGAAACCTCTTTTGATTATGCTTGTTCACCGTGCTGGACAAGGTCCATACCGATGTATTCCTCATCTTCTGAGACCCGGAGTCCCATGGTCTTGTTTATGATCCATCCAAGGATGAATGTTGCTCCAAACGCGTAGACCGCTGCAATCAATGCATCAAGTACCTGGATTCCAAACTGCATCACATTTCCTTCAAGAAGTCCGCCAACACCACAGATTGCGGATACCGCAAAAATTCCTGTCAGAATTGCCCCCGCAAAACCCCCCATACCGTGGATTGCCCATGCATCGAGAGATTCATCAAGCCCTTTCTTGATCCTAAAGGTAAGGGCTGCGTAACACACGATTGCAGTAAAGACACCAATCAGCATTGCACCGATCGCGTTCACGTATCCTGCTGCTGGAGTAATACCAACTAAACCGGCTAAAGCTCCCGAGATGAAACCAAGTGAGCTCGGTTTTCCGCTCTTCCAAGAGAGCGCCATCCAGGTGAGAGCACCGGTAGCGGCGGAAGCGGCAGTTACCAGGAATGCGCTTGCAGCAAGTTGGTTTGCAGCAAGGGCAGAACCAGCGTTGAATCCAAACCAGCCAATAATTAGGAACATTCCACCGATAAGCGTCATTGGGATGTTGTGGGGTCTAAACATCAGTTTGCCGTACCCGACCCGCTTACCTATTACTAAAGCAAGAGCGAGTGCCGCAAATCCTGAACTGATGTGAACGACCGTTCCACCAGCAAAGTCAAGAGCTCCAAGTTGTGCTGCCCAGCCGCCACCCCACGCCCAGTGGGCAAGAGGAGCGTAAACCAGAGTCAGCCACAGAAAACCTAAGACGATGTAGGAGGACATCTTGATCCGTCCCACTATACCTGATGTCAGGATAGCGAGTGCAAGACAGGCAAACATCATTTGGAAACAGACAAACAGTATATCTGGTATACCTCCCGTCACGCCGTCGATCGGAATTCCCGAAAGGCCGACATAATCCAAAGCCCAACCGATCACTCCAGCCACATCACCGCCAAAGGCAAGCGAGTAACCGATGATGATCCACTGAACTATTCCAAGGGCGAGGGCCACGAAAGATAACATCATCGTTGAGATGACATTCTTTTTCCTTACCATTCCACCATAGAACAGCCCCACTGCGGGAACCATCATCAACACTAATGCTGCTGAAATGAGAACCCAGGCTGTTGCACCAGTATCAAGATCCATGAGTGATTCACCTAAATCAGCACAACCAAATACATAAAGCCCGAAAAACAGTCCCGCCCATACCCCTTGGTAGTCTAACACCACGCCGGAGACCGAACTGTATTCCGGATTTTAAGTGGTGTTGGTGTGCTAATATTGTGTTTGTGCCCCTCGTATAAAACAATATGTATCATGCTAACAAGTGCCATAGTAGCACAGAATTAATAACCATAAAGAGAGCATACAAAATACCAATATGACACTGGAAGAAAAAATCACCTTTTATTCCCGAGAAGATGCAGCATCTTTTCAGAAGTATCTCCGGGAAAAGGGATGTCCGTCACGGATATCCGTAGAACACACATTTTCAGGTACGCCGTACTTTGAGGGAAGCATTGCAGCGTTTTTAGCGTTCATAGATAAAATAATCGAGCGCGAAGAGGATACTGATCTGAACGTTATTAGAGATGATCTGGTATCACGCAGAAAATCGCTGACCGATTTCTTCAAAACCCACAAAACAGGCGATCTTCTGACAGAGGAAACGCCGTCACAACTTCTGGCTCAGGCCGAGTCGATCGATGGGATGGGCGAAGATGTGCAGAAACAGGCAACCGATAAATTCATGAACGCACTGATGATCCTTGGGACCTTGGAGGACAATGATCTCCTGGAAGTCTCAGACGAAAATGAATCCTACACGCTTCTTGGAACAAAAAACCCTGACGAACTCCGGGTCATGTATTCCTACACCGACTTTAGTGGTGTGACTGAAGATGATCTGAAAGAGACCGGGATCACTACCCATATTAGGACCTCCTCAAGTACGGAGTTTATCATAACCACTGGTGTTGAGCTGCTTTTCACCATTGATATTGAAGATCTTACTGATGTATTGGATCATATGGATGTTGAAGAAGACGAAGCTGCGAGATTCGTGGACGCAGTGTTTTTCAAACAGGCACTGACCAATAAGATCCATAAACTTGTGTCGGAAGGAATGCAAAGCGAAGCAGAACTTCTTGCCGCATTTGATGCCCCCGCCTTCTCGCTCGAGGGTACGGATGATGTGATCTCCTTTGATCTATCTCCCGAGTATCTTTCCGGAGCAGTATCTGACCTGAAAAAACAGGACATACTCTCAGGGAAAGACGGCAAGATTAAATGCAGTTAACGTCCTATATTATTGCTAGGTGGGGGATGTGGAGTACAAAGCAGTGTGGATACTGCTGCCCTCACCAATTATTCTGACCGTTTTTTCTGGTTTTTTATGTGATTTTTGTTTCCGGCTTTGTGTCTCACATGATATAGAGAAATGCCTGGATACATACAATAATTATCATCTATATCTATTTTAGAATATTAATAATTTTGAACGCTGATTCATTTTTTCAAAGGCAAACCATACCTATATGGGTTCACCCAACAAATAATTTCCAACATTAAGGTCAATATCATGCATAAACATTGTGGTACTCCGGTGAAGCAGTTCATACCCCGCGGCGACATGACCGTGAATGAACTCGTTTGTGAAATGGGAAAAGCAGGAGCATATAACGGAGGAAGTCTTTTCCATGCCGTAGAAGTATATGAAAAAATGCTCTCCGACCCTGACATGACGAAATTTTTCGCTCTTTCAGGAGCAATGGTCCCTGCAGGAATGGGCGGGATCGTAACAACACTGATTGAAAAAGGTCACATCGACATTCTGACATCGACAGGTGCGAACCTCACTCATGATCTGATCGAGGCGATCGGATGTCATCATTATCATGGAAAAGCAGAGTGCAATGATGTCGAACTCCGCAATGATGAGGTCAATCGTATATACGATGTGTTCCTGCCAAACGACGCGTTCGAAGAGCTGGAGGAGTTCATTCAGGATTTATACTGCGGACTTCCCGAAGAGCCCATCACGATCAGCAACCTTCTAAGGAAAATAGGTAATGAACTTGACACGGGAATTCTTGCAACAGCAGCAAAACATGATGTTCCTATATACTGTCCCGCATTTCAGGACTCGGTGCTAGGCCTTCAGTACTGGATGTTCTCTCAATTCCATAGAAAAACGATTCTTGACGCAATCGGAGACATGCACGTACTCATGAATCAGGCCTTCAATGTGAAAAAGGCCGGAGCAGTTTTGGTTGGAGGCGGGGTCCCAAAGAACTTCACGCTTCAAACTATGCTGATGACGCCAAATGACTTCACCTACGTTATACAGCTCACCGGAGATCGTCCGGATCTTGGCGGACTTTCCGGAGCGACACTTGATGAGGCAAAATCCTGGGGGAAGATCGGTGAAGGGGGAACAGGCATCACCGTGTACGGCGAT
>DALTVZ010000048.1 GCA_029987315.1 Methanocorpusculum sp. | reverse complement strand
GAACGAACTTAAAGACTGGTGTATCACGCGAATGATGGACTGGGGCGTCAAGTTCCCCGGATGTGACGACCTCGTCTGTTATGTCTGGGTGGACGCCCCCATAGGATACATCTCCTTCACCGAGGAGTGGGCGAATGCCACAAATAACAGCTGGCAGAAATACTGGTGCGAGGGAGAGCGGATCCATTTCATCGGATCCGACATCATCTATCACCACTGTGTTTTCTGGCCGGCAATGCTGCACGGTGCCGGATATCAGCCGCCTTCGGCAGTTGTTGCGAGCGGAATGGTCACCATCGACGGCGAGAAATTCTCCAAGTCGAAAGGAAACGTCGTCTGGACCAAGGAGGATTATCTCGATAAGGGACTTCCGGCGGGCTATCTGCGGTATTATCTTCTCGCATACACGAGCCACACACGCGAACTGGACTTCTCCTGGAAGGAGTTCCAGTCACGGATCAATAACGAGCTGGTGAACACCTACGGAAACTTCGCAAACAGAAGCATGAGCCTCGTCAAAACCAAGTTCGGCGATGTGCCGGAGGTCGCGGTCCAGGCAGAGATCTTTGCCGAGATCGAAAGGTCTCTTGCATCGATCGAGGAGTCTGTCCGTGCATTTGAGTTCAAGGCGGCGGTGGACGGGATCCTTCTTCTCGCAGCATACGGGAACGGATATATCTCGAACGCGGCGCCGTGGAAAGTGATCAAGGAGGATCCGGATGCGGCCGCACAGATATTGAAGAACTGTCTTCAGATTGTGAAGGCATGTGCTCTTGTGATGCAGCCGGTGATGCCTGGAGCTTCCCAGAAGCTCTGGGAGATGCTTGGGTACACAGATAAGGTGGAAAGCCACCCGATCAAAGACGCACTGGTCCCGTTCGAGAACAAGACCCTTGGCGATGTGAAGCCGTTGTTTGCCCGGATCGAGGACAAGCAGCGTGAGGAGCTGGAGGCTTTGCTTACGAAGCGGACCGAGGACTCTAAGAGAAAATTAGCAGGAAAGAATACCATGGAACCAGTAATAGAACCAATATCAGAAGAGATCATCACCATAGATGATGTAGCAAAGCTCGACCTTCGCGTGGGTCGTGTGGTAAAGGCAGAACGTGTGCCAAAGACGACGAAACTTCTGCGTCTTCAGGTGGACATCGGGACCGAGGTCAGGCAGATCATTTCAGGTATCGCTGATGTCTATACGCCTGAAGAGATGGTGGACAAGAAGGTCATTGTCGTGGTGAATTTGAAACCGGCAAAATTCCGGGGCGAGGAGAGTAACGGGATGCTGTTTGCAGCAGGTGATGAGGCATCACTCTTGATTCCGCTGAAGGATGTCCCGGAAGGAACGAAGGTCCACTGATCTTCAATACTTTTTTTTTGATCAAGCTGGTAAAATATCTTTTAAAAAATGGGTGGAGGATCTTTACTTTCGCTTGTTCAAAGTTTTCATGCCTTTTATATCAGTCTTTTTTGGGAAATGTTCGGCGGGTTTCTTCTTGTCGGTCTTATCTGCAAATCGGATGATTTTGTCATCATCATCTACAAAATTAAATGCCATTATTTTTTATATGGTGTTTTTTAGAGATAAAATTATGGTTGAGGGGGGAGAAAATACGCGTAGATCTCGTCCATTATACACCTCTCAGAAATGAAAAGTGTATGAGTGGATGTGGACACAAAAGAAAAAGAAAAACCGCGAATCGGCGCGAATCTTGCAAGGCAAAGCCTTGCTCGGCTGAGGTCGTCCGCTATGCGTCCAACCCGCTCTCACCCTTCGGGCTCCCAGAATCGGATTTTCTTCTCCTCACTTTCGCAATCCAGCTACGCTGTCTTGCTCATCCCTCATCGGGAACGTTCAGGCAAATCCTGTCGCCGCCCCAGCGGCTCCTGTGAGTATTAAACTCTATAATTTAATTATGATAAATCGATTTTCCATAATATCTAATATATTTCCAACAATGAGCCGCTGGGGCGGCGACAG
>DALTVZ010000006.1 GCA_029987315.1 Methanocorpusculum sp. | reverse complement strand
TTTAATGACGGCCCACGCGAAATGACCAAAACAGTCTGCTCAGACTGTGGAAAAGAATGTGAGGTTCCGTTCAAGCCAACAGAAGGTAGACCAGTCTACTGTCAGGAATGCCTTCCAAAACACCGGACCCCAAGGAACCGGTTCTAAATACTGTTTGGACTTAACCGTCCAAATCATCATTTTTCTATTTATTGTTTGTAATATCTGTGTGTCTTGCAGATATGCATCATAACGTGACCAGTCTTTTTTACGGAGTACCTTTACTCTAAAGGATACTTTATCAGTCATCTTCATCAATGAAAAAATCCAATACTACTCGTAATAATGATCATTCAGATATACGGAAAAGCGGTATTGTCCAAACCTGCAGACCCCGTCGATAGTATAACTCCAGAACTTTTAGCAACTCTTGATGAGATGATCCCTATGCTAAAAGAACATAGCGGCGTTGGTCTTGCGGCACCGCAGGTAGGGATCGGAAAACGATTTTTTGTGATGAACGCGGGCGAAAAAGTTCGTAAGGTCATCAACCCGGAGATCCTGAAAACAGGGAATGCTTTAGCCGAGATGGAGGAGGGTTGCCTTTCCGTCCCCGGCATCCATAAAAAAGTCCGCCGTCCTCGAAGGATCACGGTCAGATACACAAATGAAGCGGGTGAACTGATCGAAGAGGAGCTAAAAGATTATCCGGCTCGTGTTTTTCAGCATGAGTATGACCATCTCGAAGGGATTCTTTTTGTAGACAGGATCTCCCCGATCGCCAAAAGAATGGTCGGAAAACAGCTCGAGGATCTAAGCAGCAAGGAGGCATAACATGCGAGTCCTTTTCATGGGGACGCCTGAGTATGCCCTTCCCTCTCTTCGTGCGATTTCTGCAAAGCACGAGATCGTGGGTATCCTCACGCGTGCTGACAAACCAAACCGCAGGGGAAACAAGATCGAGTTCTCGCCGGTGAAGGCGTTCGGTCTTGAACATGGGATCCCGGTTTTTCAGCCGGAAAACATGAAGGACCCTGAACTGTTCGAGCAGTTGAAGGCTCTTTTCCCGGACATCTGCGTTGTGGTGGCATTTGGGATGATGATACCCGATTCGATCATCGATCTCCCGAAACACAATACGATAAATCTGCACGGCTCGCTTCTTCCAAAGTACCGAGGCGCTGCCCCCATGCAGTATTCTGTCCTGAACGGGGACAGTGAGGCAGGGGTCTCGATCATCTATGTGACCTCCCGTCTCGATGCTGGGGATGTGATCCTCTCAAAGTCGATCCCGCTTGATGAAGATCAGATATTTGGTGAAGTTCACGATCTTCTGGCTGATCTTGGAGCCGAGGCTTTGGTCGAGGCACTTGGACTGGTGGAGTCCGGCCAGGTCACGAGGATCCCGCAGGATGATTCTTTGGTGACCTTTGCTCCCAGTATTTCAAAGGATGAGTGTGTGATCGACTGGTCTCTTTCTGCGGCGAAGGTCCATAACCAGATCCGCGGGCTTTCTCCGATTCCCGGGGCAAACACCCGGCTTCCCGACGGCAAACTTCTGAAGATCTACAGAAGTGAGAAAATATTTGGCGAGTACGTCGGAGATCCTGGTCAGATTGTTGATGTGATCAAGAAGAAGGGGCCTGTTGTGATGACGGGTGAAGGCGCCGTGTGTATTCTTTCTGCAAAACCCGAAGGAAAACGTGAGATGCCGGGCTTTGAGATCGTGAACGGTCATTATCTCAAAGTCGGCGACCAACTCTGAGAAATCAGTGATCACTTTTTTGTTGCGGCAGGTTTGAAAACCGCATAAGTTAAAAAAAGAAGGATCAGTCGGTCGACATTGCTTCGACTGGGTTGAGATTTGCTGCACTCCATGCCGGATAGAGACCCGACAGCAGACAAACAATAAGACCGATCAGAATGCCGACTGGAACATAAATGAGTACAGTTGGTGAGAGCATCGCATCCAACGTTCCGATCATTGCCATCAGCATGATGGGGGCTGCGATCAATGCGAGCAGGGTTCCTATGATCGCACCGATCAGGCCGATGAGTCCTGCTTCATACAGGAACATCTGCAGGATCTGACTTCGGTAGGTTCCAATACTTCGAAGAATACCTACCTCCCTTGTTCGCTCCTTCACACTCATCAGCATCACGTTGGTTATGGCAACTGCTGCGACCAGAAGGGAGATCCCACTAATGATGGTCGTGAAGATACTTGACATGGCCATGATATCATCGAAGGTCCCCATGATCTCATATGAGTTCAGAATAGAGACCGTGTTATCGGAGTCTTTGTCCTCCTTGCCGTTCATCCTCTTTTCGATCGCTGCATCGATCGGGGTCAACTCTGCCGGATAATATGCCCGAACGATCAGTTTGTTATACAGACCGTGGTTATCTCCAACAAGTCCGGTGTACCACTCTACCGATCCGACAACTGCGTTATCTGTGGAGAAACCTAGCGATACCATTCCGGTATTTTCCATGATACCAACGACTCTGCAGGTTACCTCCTTTCCGGCCTTATCGAGCATGACGATTCGGCTACCGATCCGAAGATCGTTGTCCTTGGCAAATTTCTCACCAACGACAACATTGGTCGACCCCCGTGGGAGAGTGCCTTGGATGATATTTGCGACGGTATCGATATCACTTGAGGCCATGCCAGATATGGTGGCCGCCGTTGTTTCTTTACCGATATATATGTACTTCATAGAGGAGTACATCGGGATGAAATCATAATCTTTGGTCACTGATCGTACCGCAGACTCGATGTCTCTGAGATCTTTCGTTGAAAAGCCCGTTGTTGTCGTTCCGTCGATGACTTTTTCACCGATCGGCGTGATCGTCAGCGTATCTGCTGTGTCGGAGATCATCGAGTTCATCTCAACGGTGAATCCTGCGCTGATCATTCCCATCCCGCAGATGGCAAAAACGCCGATCACGATACCGATCATCGAAAGAATGGTCCTAAATTTATTCAGTTTCAGGTTTCTGACTGCAAGTGCGAGGATCATGGGCGAGTAAATCTTCTGCCAGAGGGTCGTTTTTTCTTTACTCATTGACGATCTCACCATCCCTGATGATCACGATACGTTCGGCGTACTCGGCCGTCTTTGGATCATGGGTGACCATGACGACCGTCCTTCCCTTGGAATGCAGTTCTTTGAGGATACCCATGATCTGAGCTCCCATCTTTGAATCGAGATTTCCTGTCGGTTCATCACACAAAAGAAATGTCGGATCGTTTGCAAGAGCACGGGCGATCGAGACCCTCTGCTGCTGGCCCCCGGAGAGTTCATACGGCGTATGCTGCATCTGGCCTTCGTTCAGTCCGACCATTTTGAGAAGATCTGCTGTTCGTGTTGTCGTGTCTTTGTGTCCGTGTTTTAAGATCAGCGGATACTCTACGTTTTCATATGCAGTCAAGAGACTGATCAGGTTATATTTCTGGAAAATGAATCCGATCGTCTCTCTTCTATGCAGGGTCAACTCATCATCCGTCATCTCTGACGTTGATTTTCCGTTTATCTTTATCTCACCGGAGGTCGGCACGTCCAGACATCCAATCATATTCATCAGTGTGGACTTTCCCGAACCTGACGGTCCCATGATGGCCACAAATTCTCCTTTCTGAATGGAGAAATCTACATGGTTTAATGCATGGACGTCGCCCGCGGGCATTGGATAGATCTTCGAGACGTCATGCAGTTCGACCACAGGGATCGAGTTCATTGCTTACTTCCGTGCGAATAATTTTCCTTTCTTCCAGGCAACAAAACCACCGGCAAGAATGACAAGTATCACGATGACGATCAGGACGGTAGCGACTGGGCTCGCCCCATCGCTCGTCTTGGTCTCGGTGATCCCGGATGTAACTGAAACCTCTTCTGTTTGTGTATAGACGTTCCCGTTTGCATCCTTGTAGGTAAAGACCAAGGTTACATTTTCGCCTGCTGGTTCTTTGAAGGTGACTTCAAACTCGGAAAGACCGTCTTCATCCAGAGATCCTACTACATACGATGGGTAGGCCCCTGTTTTGTTTGTTCCTGTGGTCGTGACCACGAGAACCTTTGCAGTAGTTAGACCTGCATTGTTCACGTCGCCGGTGATCGTGTAGGTGGTTCCCGACTTCTTCACCTCGATGTTGTTGATGATGAGTTCAGCTCCGGTTTTCGAGATCCCTGACTCGAGCGGGATCGTCACACTTTCCGTGTGCCAGTTTGCTCCGTTTCGGTATCTCACATCGATGCTGATCTCCTTTGTTTCTTTGGAGGTGGTGATACTCAATGTTCCGTTTACCACTTTGCTCGAAGCAATAGTTCCAAGATAGGCCGAGTTTTGTTTGGAGGTGACTCCTGTTCCTGACGCACTGATTTCAACGCCCTCGATCGCATTCATGCGGAGGTTTCCGATCGAAAGGGAGACCGTCTGGGTCGTGTTCGGTTCGAATACATCTGGTCGGCTCGTGATCGAGACGGCAACACTATTGTAATCAACGATGACTGCAAATGGGTATTTCAGATAGTTTCCGGAGTTCCCGTCAAAATCCACATAAAGCACAGGATAAAATGTGCCGGTTTTTCCCGTTGATGTAATCGGAACAGATAATGTGAATTTATCTCCAGCTCCAACTCCACCGATAGGGTTCTGATATTGGCTTACCGTTGATTTGATCCCGTCAGAGTCTTTGATCAATATTTGACCGACAGGTACGAATGTTGTGCCTGTGTTTTGGATCGTTACGGTAACGATTCCAGAATCGCCCGGCATAAGAGATTCAGGGTACATCGAAAAATCGGTTATAACAAAAGTTGACTGAGGTGCTGCTGCTACCGCTCCTATACTGGAGAGGATCAAAACGCAGGCGAGACATGCTGCGAGAATTATGTGTCGAAGATTATTTTTTTTCATACAAGACCTTAACTTATTTTCGTTGTTAGTATTTTGGGTCGTCGGGATAAATACTTTCTATACTCGTGTTTTCTCTCTGCGTGCACGTGCATTTTTCTAACCGTTCTCCTGAAAAAATCAAGAAAAATCAGGGCTTCGCTCCTTTACTCTCTTGATAAAACTCTCATTCGGCTTTCATGCCGGAAAGCTAATATACATATGTGATACTAATGAACATCATGTCAGAATTTCTGGCGTGAAAGTTTGTGGAGATACATCATGACTGAAATGGTACAAAACACGACCCGATATAAAGTTGGAATCATTGGCGGGACCGGCAACATCGGTGAGGGGCTGGCCCGGCGTATCTGTATAAGTGGGAAATACGATGTCTCGCTTGGATCTCGTGATCCGGAAAAAGCAAAATCTGCGGCGAATGGGGTGACCTGCACCCTTTCTGAACGAAAATGTGAGATCGGGGGTATCTGCAGTGGCGGATCAAATGCAAGTGTGTGCGACTCCGACATCATCATCCTCTCGCTACCGTTTGACAAGGTCGAGTCGACCATCGACACGATTGGAAAATCGGTTTTTGAAGACAAGATCGTGATCTCGCTGATCAACCCGATGCTTCGCTTTCCAAAAGAAAAATACTTCCTGCCGGATCATCCGGTTGAGGGTTCAGCAGCCCTCGCAATCCAGAAGATGCTTCCCGCCTCTTCGAAGCTCATCACCGCGTTCAATAATGTGGCTTCAGGCAAATGGATGGAGCTCGATGAAGACCTTGATTACTCGGTCTGCGTCTGCGGAGATGATGAAGATGCTAAACGGATTGTTATGGATCTCGTCTCCAGCGTATCAAAGCTCGTTCCTCTGGACGCTGGTCCGCTTGCATGTGCAGCGACCATCGAGAGTATCACGCCGCTTGTCATCACCCTTGCCATGAGGAATGGGTTGAAGGACGTCGGTGTTTACTTTAAATAAAGAACAAAAATCAACGTTTCAAAAATATAAACGCATCGATCTTTCCTCCCTGCATATGCAAAATGACAATCTCATGACAGAGATCACTACAAGAGACCGGCGGTTTGTGAAGACGGAACGCGCTATTCGGTTATCGTTCATCGATCTTGTCGCGAAAAAAGGATTTGACGAATTGTCGGTAAAAGACATCGTCG
>DALTVZ010000047.1 GCA_029987315.1 Methanocorpusculum sp. | reverse complement strand
GGCGGGTTGCATTGTTTAACTCATTTCTCTCACGGGCAAAAAGGCTTGCCTGGGAGTTTAATTCGTTACGCTTTGCTTTGTGTTCTTCGGACTCTTCAAGGAGCAATTTTCTTTTATCGACAAGATCTTCGGTCAACGTTCATACCTTCCTGACAGCCGTCCGCGAAGAGAGTTGAGTTCTATGTGTCGCCCGCGCTGAAGATAATAAAAAACTGCATGAAAAATGACGTAAAAACAAGTGCAAACTTTCAATGATAGTATTCGATCTCCAGTACTGGCAGTCAACACGTTGGACTCTTCCGACTCCGCAGATATACGACTTTCCTATAATAAATAGAGGTATACAGAAATAAAGGTTTCGTAAAATAATGGCGAAAAAACAGTCATTTCACCTCAACCCACAGACCTATGAGTTGGGTGTTTAGGGGCAGATAAAAAGCATCTGCCCGGATATTCGTATGTGGGGTGACTTTGATATGAAGGTAGTGGCCTGCCTTGTATTGTCCTTGACCATCCCGGATTATGCGTGAGTGTGGTGTGTGAAACGTGGTTTTGCTGTGTTTCGCCTTTTTACATGATCCAGTCAAACGAGGAGCCGCTTCGTGCAGTTGCGGTGTTTTGCTGACTGTTCATGTTAGATGCGGATGGGCTACGTGGTGAGGCAGTAGAGTTGGTGTTGTTTGGCTGGAAGGTGGTGACCGAGTGGCCGCCAAGGATCTGTGGGCTCTGGATACCGGTCATGATTGCCATAACGGAAACCTTTCCTTCGAAGTCTTTTCGTACTCTTGCTCCCCAGATAACGTCTGCATGGGGGTCAAGTTCATAGGTGAGCTGGGTCGCGATCTCTTCTGCATCGTGAAGAGTGAGGTCTGGTCCACCGGTGATGTGGATAAGGCCGCCGGTCGCTCCGCGGAAGTCGATGTCGAGAAGCGGGTGGGCAAGACAGTCACGGATAACGGACTCAGCCTTGTTCTGCTGTTTTGATTCTCCGACGAGCATGACTGCAAGTCCGCCTTTGCTCATGATGGCGCGAACATCTGCGTAGTCGATGTTGATCAGGGAAGGTTCGGTGATCGTCTCAGAGATGCCTTTTACGGTTTCTGCGATGAGCTGGTCCATGACCGAGAATGCCTGGCCGAGTGGAAGGTTTGGTACGAAGTTTTTGAGTCTGTTGTTGTCAAGAACAATGACTGAGTCTGCGGACTGACGCATGGCTTCGAGTCCTTCTTCTGCCTTCAACATTCTCGCTCTTTCGACCTGGAATGGGTAGCTCACCATTGCAATAACGATGGCGCCCTGTTCTTTGGCGATCTGTGCAACGACGGGGGCAGATCCGGTTCCGGTTCCTCCACCCATACCTGCTGTGACGAAGACAAGGTCTGCGTCTTTGAGGATCTCTTCAAGAGTGGGGCGGGCCATCTCTGCTGCGCGGCGTCCTACATCTGGGAATCCTCCTGCTCCAAGACCTCTGGTCAGGGATTTTCCGATCAAAACACGCTTGTCTGCCTGAATCATGTCCAAGTGCTGCTTGTCGGTATTGATCGCGATCGTTTCGGAACCAGCGACCTTCATGTTGTGGAGTCTGTTGATCGTGTTGTTTCCGGCGCCGCCGCATCCAACAATTACAATTCTTGGCTGCCCAAGCATGTCGTCGTCATCGATGATCGATGTCGTTTTGATTCCTTTTTCGAGCTCTGAGTTTTTCAGTGCTTCATTAATAATACTCTGCATTTTGTAAACACCCCAATAAATAAACTGTTATAATCGTCCGTCAAATGATGTTACTTGATCACTGTCACGCATTATCTTGTCTCCCCTTTGAGATAGAAAATCTCGTACGGCATATCGCACTGCTTCAGAAACGGTTGGAAACTCGCCTGACTCGACAAGTAATCCAAGTAGTTCGATTTGCTGTGGGGGTAGGCGAATGGTGATTCGTTCCATCATAACTCCAATCTGACTTGTGTCAGTCAATTGTCTGCCTTCTGTCTGACACATGTTAGACATTAAGCTGACGTCCGTTTTTGGACAAATTCTAATTTGATGTTAGAGTATATATAATTATCTCGTGATATCTCTGTCTTAACGCAAGTTATTTTTCTATCTGTTGTTTATTTATGCGGATAGAGACCAAGTTTATACTATAAAATGCAGAAACATTTTCCAGAAAAAGCGGTGCATGGTGGGCGCATTCTCGCTCTAAGGCAAAAATACGGGTCTGATCTTCTTGAAGTGAGCGCAAGTATGAACCCATTTTTACCTCATGTGCCTTGCGATTTTGGGGCTGTTGATCTCTGCGTGTATCCGGATGATGCATATACTGCATTAAAAGAGAAAATCGGCCGCGTTTTTTCACGTGATCCTGAGGAGATATGTGTTGGAAACGGATCGGCAGAACTGATCCGAGTCTATTGTAGTGTTGTTCTCTCTTCGAAGGACACGGTCAGGATCGATCAGCCCACATTTGGCGAGTACGGTCTTTCTGCAAAACTTGCCGGCGCACATATCGTTTCTGATGTCGATGCTGATCTTCGATTCATCTGTAACCCAAATAATCCGACTGGGATTTTGACTCCGCGCAATGAAATGTTGTCTCTTCTCGACGACTGCAGAAAAAAGGGCGGCCGGCTTTTTGTGGATGAGGCATTTATGGAACTTGCTGCCCGCGACGAATCTATCTCGGATATCAGATCAGATGAACTTTTTGTGATGCGTTCGATCACCAAATGCTTCTCGGTCCCTGGGATCAGATTTGGGTTTGGGTTTGGACCCGCCGATCTGATCAAAAAGATCGAGACGGTACGAACTCCTTGGTCGGTCAACGCATTTGCGGAAGCATTCACCATGTCGGCTCTTGATCATTATGATGAGCTCATTATTTCTGCAGAAAAGATCACGAAGGAACGCGAGTGGTACTTTGGCCAGCTCACCGAGCTTGGCCTGTCATATGCACAAAGTTCGGTGAACTTTATATTAGTGCATCTTGGGAGAAATGCATCCGAGTTCACCGAGTCGATGCTCAAGTACGGTATCCTTGTTCGAGACTGTGCATCTTTTGGCCTTCCTGACTCGATCCGGATCTCGGTCGAGACTCGGGAGAAAAATCTTCGCGTGGTGGAGGCTCTTTCTGCATGCTTGCGCTGATCCTTGCCGGGGGTGAGGGTTCGCGACTCAGACTTGGAGAAAAAGCCCTGGTCATGATCCACGATCGACCGATGATCTCCTGGGTCATCGATTCGTTCGTCGAAGCCGGGTGTGAACCGATCATTGTCACTTCGTACAAAACACCGTTCACGCGGAACTGGTGTCGTGCAAACAATGTCGAGTTTATCGATACGCAAGGGATCGGATACATCGAGGATCTTTGCGAAGCCGTCGAGATGTCGGGTGAGGGCGGGCCGATCTTCACCTCTGCAGCCGACATTCCCTGCCTTACGCCGGATATGATCCTGCAGATCCTCGACTCCTATCATGATTCAGGAAAATCGGCCTGCTCGACCTGGGTGCCGCTCACTCACTGTGAAAAATACGGGATGCAACCGCGATATCGTGAGGTAATAAACGGCGTGCCGGCAACGCCGTGTGCGGTAAATATTTTTATGGGAAGTCTTGTTGCCGAAGTTCAGGACGAGCTTTGTCTTTTGCTGGATGAACCGGGTTTAGCGTTCAATATCAATACACGTGAAGAGCTCGCGGTTTTAGAACGGGAATTTTGTTCTGTTCGACCTTGCTAGTGGATACTTTTTTTTGTGATGAAACAAAAAAGCCGTAAGTATAAACACTCCATCCGGCTAATAATATCTACTCAATATGGCAGACACAGATATTCGAAATGATATATATGTCCTGGCACTGGGAAACGCGGTAAAACACAAGACCGTTCCCCGGGCCGGTGCAATTCTCGGTAGTGTTATGGGCGCCCACCCCGAACTTCGTACAAAAGCACAAGAGATCAGTGCCCTTCTTCCAGAGATCCTCGCCGAAGTTGCTGCTCTTTCGATCGAAGAGCGGGAACAGAAATTGATCTCTCTGAGCCCTGGCGCAATAGAAAAGATGCATGAGAAAAAGGAGAGGAGTCATGAACTTCCTGACCTCCCGGATGCAGATTCGGGTGTGGTCATGCGGTTTGCACCAAATCCGTCGGGTCCTCTTCATCTTGGGCATGCCCGCGCTTCGGTACTGAATGATTATTACGTAAAAAAATACGGTGGGAAATTCTACTATCGTGTGGAAGATACCGATCCAAAACGAGTCGATCCTGCAGCTTATGAGATGGTCACCGAGGATCTTGCATGGCTTGGCATCGGGATCACCGATGTGATCTATCAGTCGGATCGTTTCGATATTTATTATGCATATGCACGTGAACTTCTCGAACTTGGCGGCGCATACATGTGTACCTGCGATAACAATGAGTTCCGGGAGAAAAAGCTCAAAAAGATACCCTGTCCCTGCCGTGATATATCGATCGAAGAGAGCCTGAAACGGTTCGATGACATGCTTGCCGGAAAATATGCCGAAGGCGAGATCACTCTTCGAGTAAAAACCGACATATCCCATCCGGATCCGGCAGTCCGCGATTTTGCCGCGATGCGTGTTCTAACAAGCACTCCTCATCCAAGAAAACCGGGTGTCTTTGTGTACCCTCTGATGAACTTCTCGGTTGCCATTGATGATCATCTTCTTGGTATGACCCATGTGATCCGTGGAAAGGATCATATCGCCAATACCCGCCGTCAGGAGTACATCTACAACTACTTCGGCTGGAAGATACCCTACTTCTATCATTATGGAAGAATGTCCATCGCCGGACTGGAGTTGTCCACATCCGGCATGCGTAAAGGGATCAATGAGGGTCTTTACACCGGATGGGATGACATCCATCTAGGGACTCTCCGTGCCCTCGCTCGTCGCGGGATCCAACCCGAGGCAGTTCGCGCTGCCACGGTCGATATCGGGATGGGCGATACGGACATCTCGTTTTCCTGGGAGAATCTGTTTGCTCAGAACAAGGCGGTCATCGATGCAGGAGCAGATCGATATTTCTTTGTCCCGGATCCCATTGAGGTGGAGATCACCGGCGCTCCGCATATGGAGGCACACGCTCCGGTGTATCCGAATCACCCTGAACGCGGAGAACGTGTTCTTCCCTTCACAGGCTGCGTTTTTCTGTCTCGAAGCGAGATGGAAAAAGGCGGGATGCTTCGGCTCAAGGACCTGTTCAACATCAAGATCACCGGTCCAAGTTCTGCTGAGTATGCTGGCGAGTCTCTTGCCGATGCACGCTCTGCAAAAGCCGCTATCGTTCAGTGGCTTCCGGTCGAAATGGCGACATCCTGCTCACTTCTCATGCCGGAAGGCATCTTTGAAGGGTATTGTGAACCGGCCGTTTTAGGATATGCCGGTCGGATCGTTCAGTTCGAGCGGGTCGGGTTCTCAAAGATAGATGCGGTCCAGCATGGAAAAGTGACCGCCTACTTTACTCACCGCTGATGTCATCGTCCGAGGTCGCCGAGCTTCTTTCCCGCGAAGAGGTGACCCTTTCGCACATCAGACGTGCTATCCATCATCTGCCAAAATCGACCCGTGCCGTCCTTTATGAGGAGGCACATCCCCTCCACTCTTCTGCGACCGGTGCATTTTTTGAAGCTCTGTCCTATGAACTTCTTTTAACTGCATCAGAGAATGCATCATGCGTCGTTTCGATCGCCGCAAAACTTGCCGACTCGGTCTATATTCCTTATGATAAATATGCTCCCGATGGACTTTGGTACTCCCGGGACGGTGAGATCAGGTTCAAAGTTAAGGGGCGCGTTGCAGCAGAGATGGATCTTTTGATCAAGACGAGTGACGGGGTCCGTGTCTTTGGCGAGGTGATCACCGGTTCCACGGGGACCAAGGGATTTTTGACCGAGATCGCCGCAAAAAAAGCACTTTTATCCGATCTCTATGGAGACCCGATCGAGTTTCTTTTGGTCCTTCCCCGTGAACCGCGCTCAGGTCTTCGTTGTGTGGAGGATAATGATGCATTTGCCTTCATCCCTAACGGCGACACTCTATACAAAAAGGTACACAGATCTGAGGTGATGGTGAGAAATCTTTCACCTGTCGAGAGTACAAAACGGATCGACGGCAGATCCTGGTAGTTAGATAATTACTATTAAAAAAAGGGGGTTATATCAGAGAGCATTTACCAGAGCTTTTCTGGTGATGAGCCCTATGACCTTGTCGCCTTCTGCGATCGGTATGGTGCTGATATTTTTTGCGAGCATCGTGCTTATTATCTTGGCGATCGGTGTGTTTGCCTGCATAGTAACGAGGGGTGTTGACATAATGTCGCCCGCAGTTACGTTTCTAAGTGCGTTGTCAAAATGTTTGTCAATCTCGCTTTTCAGTTTGACGAGCATTTTCGCAATATCGGTTTCTGTGACAATGCCGACAGATTTGTTTCCGTCCATCACAATGAACCGGGTCGCTCCGTTGTTTGCCATTCTGCGGTGAAGCTGCACGAGTCTGTCATCCGGAGTGATCCTGGGGGCGATCTCGAGCATTGTGTCAAGGGATCCGTCGGGAGTCATATGTTTTAACAGGTCGCCTTTCGTGACCTGTCCGATCAGCCGGTGTTCTTCATCCCAGACAACGACGATCTTGTATCTTTGAAGGAGCGGGACAAGTAGCTCCGCATCCTGATCTTGATAAACCGAGGTAAAGTCCTCTCTTGTTACACTTGCAACACGGATCTGGGATGCCGGAATGTTTCCGGTTTTTTTGCTTCCCATTTTTTCTGCGATAGTTCTTCTGGATGCTGTTCCAACGACCACACGGTCGTTCGTTACAACGAGTGGGTCGATTCCTTCGTTGAGCATTTTCGAAAGAGCTTCCGGGATCAGTGCAGATTTTGCAATTGAAACGGGCTTGGACATTACGTCTTTTACGGTTAGTTTCTGCTTCATATTTGCTTCCTCCTCTTTGAAGAGTTTATTCAATTGTGTGGCGAAAAACACCTTTTTCTTTGCAGTCCAACACCTGCAAAGGATGTTTTCCTGTCCTCACCAGATGGATCGCCTGCATATATTTTCAGGCGCCATATGGTGAAAATGTTCAAATCTTTCCTGTGAGCGCTTTGACCAGATCGAATTCAGTGACGATCCCTCTGAGATGTCCGCCATCCATTACTGGGAATGCTCCGATCCCTCGGATCAGCATCTCTTGTGCGACCGCATTGATCGACATTTCGGTAGAAACCGTTCTTATGTCTGCGGTCGTCATAACGTTCCTGACGGGGAGGCTCAGGACCTCATCCACGGTTCCTGTCTGCATTTTGGAAAATATTTTGCCGTTTCCAATATAGCTCATGATATCGGTACCTGTTATCATTCCAAGCAGGATCCCGTCTTTAACTACGGGTAGCCGGCGATATCCGTCATTCACGATCTGTTTCGTTACATGGATGAGGGGCAGATCAGGTGTGACCTTCTTTGGACATGGGGTCATGATCTCTTCGACCACCAGTTCTGACGTTTCGCCGGCAAGCATTCGCATCAAATCATACTCGGTGACTATTCCTGCGAGTGTATTGTCGGCGTTCAGAATTGGAAATCCTCCGTGTCCTGTTTCCAGAAGGGTGTTTGCCACTTCTTTAACGGTTGTTGACGGCGAGAAACCGGTCACATTCTCTGTGGCTATCTCCCGCAGGCTTTCATTTAGGGCGGCGAGCAGATTTCCCTTATGTTTTTTTGCAATAAGGTTGTATCTGCTGCCTCCTCCCATCATGTCTATAACATCAGTGATCGTTACAATCCCAATAAGTTTTTTGGTTCCAGGATCCGTGATCGGCAGGCGGCGGAAATTATGCCTGCTCATCATCTGGATCCCTTCGATAATACTCATAGTTGGGGGAACCGAGATGACATTCAGACTTGCGATGTCAAGAACACTGTTCTTTTTTCCTTTGGATTGTTTTGCTGGTGTTGTCATGTTTTTACCAACACTAAGGTGGTATAATGAGTTAATGCTCCGTCATGGCTTAATAGGCTTATGATTTGAGTATTATTCTGTATCGCGCATAAATTCATGGATGTTATGGGTATATTTGTCTATATCTGATAATTATTTTTAAAATAGCATGATAATGTTAAATTTATTTTGCAGACTGGATCGGCATATGAAAAAAGATGGTGGTTTTTTTCTAATTTTCCTGTCTATTTTTTCCTGTTCAATAGCATGAGGTTTATATCTCATTAAGTGAGAATATACTACATAGTCCAATTTAGGTGTTTTAATGGTAGCATTTCCTCGTATCAAAAGTTTTTTCGGAAGGCTGTTTGGCAAAAAACGCTCGCGGGTGGGCATCTACGGTCCGCCAAATGCGGGTAAAACCACGCTTGCTAATCGTATCGTCCGTGATGTGACCGGTGAAGCGGTTGGCCCTGTGAGCGAGATTCCTCATGAGACTCGCCGTGCGAGAAGAAAGGAAGGGGTTGAGATCAACTCTGGAAACAGCAAGCTGATGATCGATATCGTTGATACACCTGGTGTCACAACAAAGATCGATTACCACGAGTTCATGGAATATGGTATGGACCAGGATGAAGCCGTCGCCCGTGCACGTGAAGCAACCGAGGGTGTCGCCGAAGCAATGCACTGGCTCCGTGAAGATATCGATGGCGTGATCTATGTTCTCGACAGTACTCAAGATCCTTTCATGCATGTCAACATCATGATGGTGGGTATCATCGAAGCTCGGAAACTTCCAGTCCTTATCGTTGCAAACAAGATCGATCTGCCTGATGCAGCCCCACAGAGGATCAAAAGTGCATTCCCCCAGCACCCGGTCATCCAGATATCCGGTCTTGAAGGAAACAATATGGAAGAGCTTTATGCGAAGATCTCCGAGGTTTTCAGGTGAGCTAAATGATCCAAGGAGTTCAAATTGATATGTTGTCTGCAGATCGTCTTGCCAAGATGACGTCGTATGAAAAGGTACGGCTCATTCTGGACGATGTTCGGCAAGGCTGTGTCGTTGTTCTTGAGCAGGGTCTTACCCCGGAGGAACAGGGTAAACTTCTCGAGTCGACGATGATGGAGATCATCCCAGGTGGATTTTCCGGTATTGAGATCGAAACTTATCCGTCATTTAGTAGCAACAAAGGAATTTTTACGAAACTTTTCGGAAAAAAGACCAATGCTCCCCGTCTGATGGTCATCGGTCCGGTTGATCAACTGAAAATGATTTCCCGGGAAAAAGACAGACTAATCGCATGGGCCTCAGCAGCACAGTGATCTATGCCCCATAAGTGTACAAAGTGTGGACGCGAGTTTCGTGATGGATCGGTCGAGATTCTTCGCGGATGTCCAAGTTGCGGCGGCAAAAAATTCCTCTACGTAAGTGACCGTGTCAAAAACGCGGATGTCTTAGAGGAAAAGTCGATCGAAACGATCGCAAAGGAAACTCAAGAGGAGGTGCTCGAGGTAAAACACCAAGGCCCTGCTACCCGCCCTACCGATATTCTAGAGCGTGTCGAGAGTGTCAGGATAGTTGGAACGGGGTCGTATGAACTCAATCTCGAACGTCTTGCGGAATCCCAGGATATTATCATAGGCGTAGGAAAGGCCGGCACATATATGCTTGATCTCCCATCCATGTCAAAAAGAAAAAACGATCCTAAAAAGAAATAGGGTCACAAATACTTTTTTAGTCGATCAGCTTCTGGATCGCGCCTAAATTCCGTGGTATATTTTGGTATCTGAGATATGCATCAACAAAAAGCGTTGGCATTAAATTATCTATAACATGTAAAATTCTTAAAAAACTAGCGGGCTTAAAGGGATTTGAACCCCTGACCTACGGATTAAGAGTCCGTCGCTATGCCTGACTAAGCTATAAGCCCAATTCTTGTGTCGTTTGACCTAATTAGATATGACATAGGAATATTTATAGATTTTCTTATATCCTTTCCATGACCATTCGGTCTCCATATCCTTAATAAACAAACAATACTAATAAGATACGTATGGTTGAGACTGATGGGATTCCGGCCGTGCCCCAGAAAAATAAATATAAACAGATAAAATATCTCATACTGGGATGCGGAAGCATTGGGTATAATGTACTGGAAGAGCTCAGTGAATCGAATGATAATATTCTGATCATTGATTCTGATGAAAAGCGTATCGATGATCTCCGTGATCATCGCCATCAGGCAACAGTAGGGGACATAAGTGATCCACAAATACTCGCGAAGCTTCCTGAACCAGAAGTAGTTTTTATCCTTTCATCAAACAAAGATGCAAATCTATCTGCGGTCCAGAACATCAGAAAGGCATATCCCAATGCGAATATTATTGCCCGCGCCATTGATCTTTTTTCCACCGATCAGCTTGCTGACAATGGGGCTGATGTGGTGTTGTATCCGCAGAAGGTCGTGGCCAAATCTGCAGTTAACCACATGGCAAATCTCATCGCATCAAGAAATGCGCAGAAACTTCACACGCTTCTTTCTTCATGGTCGGGAACGCTTGGTATCATCACCCACAGAAACCCAGATCCCGACGCGATCTCCAGTGCAATGGCTTTGTCTGTTATCGCAAATGATGCATCGAAGGGTAAGCTTGCAACCAAGATTCTGTACGAGGGGAACATCGGTCACCAGGAGAACCGTGCCTTCGTTAACCTTCTTGAGATCAAAATGGAGCATCTTACGAAAGAGATTCTCGCTGGGTGTACTTATCTGGCACTTGTAGACTGCGTCGCTCCGGGAATGAATAATGACCTACCGACGTCGACCAAGGTCAATATCATCATCGATCATCACAGCGCAGAGGGTGTGGTCCGGGAATATAAACCTGATTTTCTCGAGTCAAAACCGGATGCTGGTGCTACCGCCTCTATTCTTACGCAGTATCTTCAGGAGCTGTATATTCCTATCGATACGAAGGTCGCGACAGCACTTTTCTATGGTATCCGTGCTGATACCCATGAGTTCCAACGAAATGTCTCATCTCAGGATCTGTATAATGCGGCATTCCTTCTTCCGCATGCAGATCGCGCCCTTCTTGAGATCATAATGTCCCCATCCCTATCTCAGGAAACGATCGAGGTGTTAGGGAATGCGATCGTACATCGTGTAGTTAAACAAGGCTATCTCTTCTCAAATGTGGGGTATGTCAGAAACCGTGATGCCATCCCGCAGGCCGCAGATATGCTTCTAACGCTTGAAGGTGTGACGACCTCATTGGTTTACGGGATCACTGATACCAACATCACGCTGTCTGCCAGAAATAAGGATATCCGGCTGCATGTTGGCGATGTGATGAAAGAGGCATTTGGCAAGATCCCGAATGCCTCTGCCGGAGGTCATGCAACAATGGCGGCTCTTTCCATCCCGCTGAACACCTTTTCCTTGGTAAAGGATAAAGAGAAGCTTCTTTCCATGGTGATCGACCCTATTCTCTCCAATTTCATGAAACTTGTTGGTATTGCTGAGGGAGAGGGAGATGAGATCTGAAGACTGGGAACCCCTTTATCTTCGGATCCTGGCATATTTTGGTTTTTCGCGTGAGGATGATGAGCGCTCTGCCGAACTCCTTTCGACACTTTTGCCGAGAGATGATATCGCACTTTTACAGAATGCCATTTCTGGAAAGGACTGTGTTGTTTGTGGGAACGCCCCCTCACTTTCGTCTGATATAAAAAACACAAACCTCGCCGGAAAAATCATTATCGCGGCGGATGCTGCTGCTTCTGTTCTTTTTTCCGAGGGTATCAGACCTGATATCATCCTCTCGGATATGGACGGCATGGATGACGACTTTCTGGAGATGAACGATGCCGGTACCATTCTGGTTTTGCACGCCCATGGGGATAATATCCCGCAGGTTCGCTCCTGGGTCCCAAAGGTCCGCGGGCCGATCGTCGGAACCACCCAGAGCACGCCCCTTGCCAACGTCTATAACTTCGGTGGATTTTCCGACGGAGATCGATGTGTATTCACGGCCCACGAGTTAGGGGCCGCGTCCGTGAGCCTGATCGGTTTTGATCTTGACGATAAAAATGTTGATCCGATCAAACATGGAAAACTGATGATCGCCCGAAAACTTCTCAAAATGGTCTGTCATGACGTCTGAAGCCGTTATAATTGACGGGTATGTGGATGAACCCGCATGTCTGGGCGTGCCGCCCTACATCTCTCCGTACATTAGGACCATAGCGGGTGTTCTGAAGGGGCATGGCCACTCTGTTCGCTATGTGACCATCGATCAACTTCGCCGGGATCCTCTGAGCATTTCAAAACTTCGCGATGCGCCTATAGTGGTTATGATCGCCGGAGTTACGGTCCCAGGAAAATATCTGTCAGGAACTCCTGCGACCCTGAGTGAACTTCAGCAGATCGGATTCACGCTCCGCGGAAAAACAATATCGCTTCTTGGCGGCCCTATCGGATTTGGCTACTCGCCCCAGGGAGGAGCACGCGCGGTGAAGGAGGCCGTTTCCGGCTGGACAGCGATGCTGAACGGTGAACCGGCTGCAGCCTTGGACTCATATCTTTCCGGAGGCGAGCCGAACGGCATTTTATTTTATCCTGATTATGATCGATGGGCG
>DALTVZ010000046.1 GCA_029987315.1 Methanocorpusculum sp. | reverse complement strand
GCTTCTGATATTTCATGATCTTCACCGTTCTCATCGCATATTTGCGATACCAAACGATCCTATTTTCTAAAATTTTCGGAGATAGATGAACAAAAAAAAAGGGGATCAGGCAGACCCGATCCAGTATGCTACCGTCTCGGGGTTTGCATCGATCCATGCCTTTGCAGCATCCTTCTCGGACATTCCGCCCTCGATCGCGTTCATGACCGATGTGATATCAGCCATGGTCCAGTCAAACCGACTCAGGATACCATATGCCTTAGGATCATCGGTCTTAAGACCGCTTCGTGCAAGAGTTACGATATCCTCAGAACCGCCGTATACGCCTTTTGGATCATCAAGATACTTGAGATCATACCGGCTGAACATCCAGTGAGGGGACCATCCGGTCACAGCGATCCAGTCTCCTGCTCGAACTGCGGAGTCGAGTTCTGCTGCCATGCAGGCACTGCTGCTGGTGACGAGTGTTAAGGGAAGATCGTACTGGTCGATCGCCTGTTCAGTTCTGATGGTGATACCAGCTCCGGGCTCGATACCAATGATCTTGCCGTCAAACCGGTCAGCGACACTGCCAAGCTGATCGATCGAGTCGATCGTTACGTACGAAGGGACAACAAGGCCGATGCGTGCAGCGCCTTTGATGTTTTGATGAACATAATCGATCCGGTTATTATAGGTGTCCCAATAGCTTTCATGCGTATAAGGCAGCCATGCGGTCGTCGTGAAATCGACATCACCGTCGGCAAGTGCCTGATACAGCGGGCCTGCGTCGACTGCGATGAGCGTGACGTCATATCCGGCTTTTTCGAATACCTGTTTCATCACATTAGAGCTGGAGATGGCGCAGTCCCATGTGACATATCCGATGCTGATCTCTTTTGCAGATCCTGTCGGCTGGGTCGTGCACCCCGCGGTGAATAGAACGAGCATCAGGAGAAGCCCGGTAATTATGATAATAGTTAAAGTTTTTTTCTTTTGGATCATGTTTTTTACCATAGATTTAGCCGCCCAAATGCATTGGGTACGGCGATACAGAGAGAAGGGGGTTGCGTACAGCACCACCCCTTGGTCAGGATTTTATAGGGTTTCATATTTGTTGAGATGGATCGCAAAGATCTGCTTCACTTTATCTCAAACTTCGGCACAAGGTTCTGGGTGATGCGGTCAAAGATGATCGCAAGGATAACGATGGCAAGTCCTGCCTCGAATCCCATACCGATATCCACACGCTGGATCCCCACAAGGACCTGATATCCGAGTCCGCCTGCTCCGATCATAGAAGCAATAACGGTCATCGAAAGAGCAAGCATGATGCATTGGTTGACCCCGGCCATTATCGTCGGAAGTGCAACCGGAAGCTGGACCTTCAACAGTTTCTGTCGAGGGGTCGCCCCAAATGCATCAGCCACTTCGATAAGTTCAATGGGGACCTGTCGGATACCAAGCGTCGTGAGACGGAGTGCCGGCGGCATCGCAAAGATCACGGTCGCAATGATGCCGGGAACGCTACCTAGACCGAAGAAGATCACCGCAGGGATCAGATAAACAAACGAGGGCATCGTCTGCATAAAGTCCAGAAACGGGCGAAGGATCGTGTTCAGAGTGTCGTTTCTCGCAGCCGCGATACCAATAGGGAGCGAAAGGGCGAGCGCGATCACCGTTGCGATGAGAACAAGGACAACGGTGAGCATCGAAAGCTCCCAGAGGCCCATATCCCATATCAGCAAAA
Source organism: Methanocorpusculum sp. (assembly GCA_029987315.1). Classification (GTDB taxonomy): domain Archaea; phylum Halobacteriota; class Methanomicrobia; order Methanomicrobiales; family Methanocorpusculaceae; genus Methanocorpusculum. The sequence goes on along the minus strand of DALTVZ010000046.1, from coordinate 7,684 downwards.
GACCGAGCATCGTGAGGACCGTCATCTTGATGTCGTGATGCGTAACAAACCAGACGAGCACGCCCGTAAGAACGATCAAAACCGGGGCTGGTATGCCGAGAAGAAGGTCCTCGCATCCGTTCACGATTACACGAAGACCATCGCTGACCGCATCAAGCAGCCATGAGAAATACATCTCGATCCAGTCTACGATTGCCTCAATGGCATCTCCTATCGGGAGCTTAGGCAGCTCCATTATGAATCACCCCCTTTTCGGGCAAGTGCGGCAAGGATGGAGGAGCGGGAGATCACGCCTCGAAGTCTGCCATTTTCGTCAACGACCGCTAAGGGATACTGGCCTTCGACACTCAGCGAGATGGTGTCGGAGAGCGATGCATCAGGTGCAATGATCGGGATATCTGTTTTCAGAATATCCGACAGGGTCTTTCCTGCCTTGACTGCTGCAACGGTGTCTTCTAAGGTCACGAGACCCCGGAGATTTCTGTGACGAGTGACCACGAAGATCATCGGGATGTCATGCTCTTCCATCAAATGGAGAGCGACCCGCGGGCCGGCGGTGCATTGAGCTACCGGCTCAGGACGGCGCATGACGTCTTTTGCCGAGAGGACCCTGGTCAAGTCTACGTCGGCAACGAACTTCTCGACATACGCGTCTTCCGGGTTTGACAGGATCTCTTCAGGGGTGCCGATCTGGACGATCGCCCCGTCCTTCATCAGAGCGATACGGTCGCCAAGTTTCAATGCTTCGTCCAGATCATGAGTGACGAAGATGATCGTCTTGCCGAGCCGCTCCTGAAGTTCCAGGAGCTCGTCCTGCATGTCACGGCGGATCAGGGGGTCAAGAGCGCTGAACGCCTCGTCCATGAGAAGGATGTCCGGATCGCTGGTGAGAGCCCGGGCAAGGCCTACGCGTTGCTTCATACCGCCTGAAAGCTCTGACGGCATACTTCCTCCATAGCCGCCAAGGCCGACCATTTCCAGGACAGATTCAGCACGTTTGTTGCGTTCAACTTTGGAAATTCCCATGATCTCAAGACCGAATGCAACATTGTCGAGGATATTTCTCTGCGGAAGAAGTGCGAAGTTCTGAAAGATCATGCCGAGTTTTTTTCGGCGAAGCAGTAAGAGCTCCTGATGATCCATGCCGACGATGTTCCCACCGTCAATAATTATCTCCCCGCTGGTCGGCTCGATAAGCCGGTTGATACAACGCAGAAGCGTCGACTTGCCACTTCCGGAAAGACCCATCAAAACAAAGGTTTCCCCACGCATCACCTCAAAAGAGATATTATTGAGAGCGATCGTCGCCCCAGTTTCCTCGTGCACCTCCTTTTTTGAGCGATTGGATCGATGAAGTTCCAGCGCTTTTTCCGGGTCATGGCCGAAGACCTTTGTCAAACCATGTACCTGAACGATCGGTTCCGATGTGTGCGGATCGCCGTCACATACTTTTTCAACTATAATGAAACCCTCCAACTTAGTATTTGTAGCTAATCTTTGTTAAAATGACTCATTTTAAAAAAAGCTCATTTTAAAGGCGAATTGCGATTTTTGCCGCAGTATGCCCCTCAATCAATAATTAAAGCTGTATATATCCATAAAATCAATATTTATCGCCATTTTGAGATTACATTTTGATATAGAGCTCATATAATGCTTGAAATTTCTTGAAAACAGATGATGGATCAGATCATGCAAAATCAATCTAATAAACAGGTATGTGCGAGGCATTTCAGCCGCAGTTACCTGGAAAAATCAGGAGGCGGCGGAGGGTGAAGATCGGTATCTTCTGTTGAGCAGAATGATCGCCGCAAATATCAAAGCAACACCGGTCATGTTGAGCAGGGTCATCTGTTCATTGAAAAGGAAGATCCCGACAAGCGTCGCGACCATCGGCTCCACAAACGCCATCACCGATGCTTTTCCCGCCTCCACATGCTTGAGGCCTTTGGTGTACAGGAAGTACGGAAGGACCGTACATACCATTCCCAAAATCAGGATATAGGGAAGGATCCCGGGATTTTCGACGGAATGCCCGATCATCTCCTGAATATTGCAAAAAGGCAGGATCCCTATCGCTGCCACGGCGAATGTGTAGGTCGTGATCGTGAGAGGATGATATTTTTTCAGAGCCACCCGTCCAAATATCGTGTACAATGCATAACCGAATCCTGATCCAAGCCCAACAAGAATACCAACGGTGCTGATCGTTCCAATATCCCCTCCAATGATGCCTGCGGTCAGAACACAGCCGCCAAATGCCAAAACAAGAGCGAGGCCTTTTTGCATGGTCATCCTCTCATGAAATAAAAACAGCGACATCAGCATCACAAAAAAAGGTGCGGTGTAGAGCAGCACCGATGCCACAGAAAGGGTCAGATACTGAATGGAGGTGAAGTAGCAGATGTTAAAAAACACGATGCTGAGAAGCCCGGTCCCAATGAACATCCAGATGTCCTTAAGATCGATCTTTAATTTTTCTCTGTCTATGAAAAGCAGGCATCCCACCATACAAACCGCGGTGACCGCACAACGTGCCCCGGTTATCTGGATCGGGGTGAAGCCGAATGCCAGGAGCTCTCTTGTGAATATGCCGATCGTTCCCCAGAAGGCGGCTGCAAGGATGATCAGAATAGGAGCGACCCGGGTTTCACTGATAGGGCCGAATGCAGTGTTGCTATTCATGGAGATGTCCACCTGCGACGGGCGAAGATCATCGTGATGAGGTGTTGTCACTCACGTCACATAAAGGGACCTGAAACGATCTAAAAAAAAGTATGCGGGGTTGATGATCATGAGAGGGTCGGGCCGAATGAAAGCTGGCGTGCATCTCAAAGATCATGTACGATACGGCTGCATTCAGCCGATCATAATTGGCTGAACAGTGTGTCCTTCATCAAGCGCAGTGCATCTGTTGCAGGGCACTCGATACGGGTCACCGGCATACATGCCGAAACCGCGGTCACGACGTTTATATCGAACGGGATCCTGCCAACGATCGGGATGCCTTCTGCTTTACAAAACACCTCGATCTCATTCTCCAGTTCTTCAGAGAGATCATACCGGTTGATCACGGCGAACATCCGAAGACGCATCTCTTTACAAACCTGAACAAGCCGTTTGAGATCATGGACCGCAGAAATACCTGGCTCGGTGACCATGAGGATCGCATCCATGCCGCCAACGGTGGCGATCAACGGGCAGCCGATTCCGGGCGGACCGTCGATGATGGCATGGGCTTTCAGCTCGGTGGTCAGGGCCCGGCGTTTCACTTCATGGACCATTCGGCCGGAATTTCCGGAGCCGGGAAGTAGTCTTGCCCAAACAAGAGGTCCCTTTTCCGTTGTTCCCATGAAGATCTCGCCGGAGATGATCTTGATGAGCTTGAGTGCATCCACAGGACAGACAAGCGTGCAGGTGGCGCATCCTTCGCATCCGAGAAGATCCACCTCTGCGGTCCATTCATTGACATGGATCGCGGAAAAGCGGCATACATCCTCACAGTCCCCGCAACCGAGACAGAGTTTTTCATCGACAGAGGCGACATCGCGCCCGGCATGCGGGATCGTCGTTATGTCCTTTGCAGGAAACACAAGCGCAAAATTGGCCGCGTCCACATCGCAGTCCGCAAGGATCAGAGGGGCGTCACACAGATCTGCAAGAGCAGCAGAGACGGTGGTTTTTCCTGTCCCGCCTTTTCCACTTACAACAGCTATTTTCATGATTGCTCACACTGATCCTTGATATGAGCATACAGCTCGACAAATTTTTTCTTGCATTCAGGAAACTCTCGGGCGATCAGACCGCCAGAGTTCTGCACCTTGGCGAAGTCACGCGAAAACGGGATGGTCAGCCATACCGGCAGATCGACCGATCGGCAGAAGGTATGGACGATCTCATCATCACCGAAGCTTCGGTTGATGATCACCGCCGCCGGGATCTTGAGCATCCGAATAAGCTCGACCATCTGAGAGAGGTTGGAAACACCAAACGGCGTGGGCTCGGTCACGAGCAGAATAAAATCTGCACCATCCAATGCTTCGATCACCGGGCAGCCAACACCGGGGGCCGCATCTAATATAGTGAGTCCTGGAGCTGCCTGCTCCTTTGCCGCATGGATGATGCGAGGGGCGAGGACCTGACCTGGTTCCATGATACCGCTGTATAGGGTGAGGTTATCTGAAATTTTTCGTATCTCTACTGACCCTATGGTATGATCCTGTTCTGATATGGCGAACTGTGGGCACACGATCGTGCAGCCCCCGCAGGCATGGCACATCTGTGAAAAGAACAGAACACGGTCTTTGAGGACCGTGAGGGCGCCGTACATGCAGAACTCTCCGCATCTTCCGCAGAAGTCACAAAGCGCCTGATCGATCACAGGGATCCTTGTCTTCACCGGGACTGATCCTGATGTGCCTTGGAAGTAGAGATGGAGATCCGGCTCTTCCGCATCACAGTCGACAAGAGAGACGTGTTCGTTCTGCGACAGGGTATATGCCATGTTCGCGGCGACCATCGTCTTTCCGGTCCCGCCTTTACCGCTTGCGATGACGATCTTCATGATCTAGAGGAGGGGCGAAAGCTCGTGGGCGAGGTACTTCTGCAAAGCATCAACGACCGTGATCGGCTCGTTGATCTCATATACCGCGATGCCGCCGGCCTTGAGAGCCGCACTTGCATTCACACCGCTTTTTCCGGTAAGAAGGACGGAGGCGCCGTTTGCAGCGAGAAGCTGGACGACCTTGGGGCCAACGCCGCTTTCTCCATCGGCAAAGGGATTCTGGATTATGGAGGCATCGTTCGTGGAGAGATTGATCACCGCGAAGTACGGGGCACGGCCAAATTTCATGGATGCCGGGGAGTCGAGTGAGGCCCCGGTGGAGCTGATACAGACGACGTGGGCAGGGTGTTCGTGTTCAGGGTGTTCCTCTCCGCCGCATGCATGATCACCATGTGAGCAGGAGCTTGTGCCGGCGACAAGGGTGCCGTTTGCAAAGGCTTCTGCAGCACGGTTGAGGTCTCCGGAGGCGCCAAGGATGACCTCGATGCCGTTTGCTTCGAAGAGGTCGATGGCTTTTGGGCCCATGCCTCCGGCGATGACGATGTGCACACCTTCAGCGGCAAGGAGTCGCGGAAGTTTGCCTGGTTCGTGGCCTGGGTTTTCCAGATCAGGAAGCCGGGTCATTTTTCCATCTGTAAAGTTGAACAATGCATAGCTCATACAGTGGCCAAAGTGCTGGGAGATTACACTCCCGTCCTGCGCAATGGCTATTTTCTTGGTGTTCTGTGTCATATCTATAGTACACATAAGCGCGTAAATATAAATAGTTAATCATAGCGGCATGTTTTTGATCGGCTTGAAAATAGGTCACGAGGTCATGCAAAAACCTCTTGTGGTCCTGATTTTGAGAAAACCCTAAAAAAAAGATTATGAGGAGGTCGCTCTTCTGACAAGATCAGAGGCAACTTCACCCGCTTTTTTCATGATCTCCTCTGCGGACGGGATCACGCCGTCATGCATCAGGATGGCACCATCGCAGATCGTTGTCGAGACGGCAAGGCCGCTTGTCGCGTAAACGGCGTTGGAATCGGTATTGAAGGCAGGAACATTGAGCGGGTTCTTTCCAATGAGGACAAGGTCAGCCAGGCGGCCGGGTGCGATCACGCCTGCATTCAGACCCAGAGCCTTTGCTCCGTTCGCGGACGCGATCTTAAGCGCATCGGCGGCCGGCATGACGGTTGGGTCGTTCCAGAAGAATTTCTGGAGGAGCGCCGCGGTTTTCATCTCGCTGAACATGTCGAGAGCGTTGTTCGAGGAGGCCCCGTCGGTCCCAAGAGCCACGTTCATACCCGCCGCCTTCATCTCGGGATACGGAAGAGCACGGTTGCCGGCAAGTTTCATGTTGCTGACCGGGTTATGAACTGCGGTGACTCCTCTCTTTGCGAGAAGCGCAATGTCGCCGGCATCCAGCCAGCAGCAGTGTGCTGCGATGCACTGTTTTGAAAGAACACCGCATGCATCCAGCCATGCCGGCGGTCTCATGCCGTGAGCGGTGACACAGTCCTTGACCTCCTGCTCGGTCTCGGAGAGGTGAACATGCAGGGGGATGTTTTCCTTTTTTGCATGCTCGGCACACCAGATCATGCCTTCCTTCGAGACGGTATAGACCGCGTGGGGCGAGACGCCCGGCATCACGCGGGAGCAGTTCATATTTTTGAGGTTTTTCACGGTTGAGACCATGATGCGTGCCTCGGACTCGAACTTTTCATGATCCCCGCCGTCGATCATGCAGTATGAAAGGCATGCTCTGATCCCGGACTCAACAACGGCACGGCCGACCGACTCCATCTTAAAGTACATGTCGTTGAAGGTGGTGGTCCCGGTTCGGATCATCTCTAAGCAGGCGAGTTTTGCTCCCCAGTATATGTCATCGTCGGTGAGGTGTGCCTCTGTCGGCCAGATCTTGGTGGACAGCCATTCGAAGAGCTGCATGTCGTCGGCGTATCCGCGAAGGAGGCCCATGGGGGAGTGGGTGTGCATATTTATCATGCCGGGTAGAGCGGTCGCTCCGTCTCCGTCGATGATGAACTCGGCGTCGTGATCGATGATCCGGTCGGCGACCTGGCCGACGAGACCTGTGCCGTCAAGATAGATCTCCTGTATTTTTCCGTTGAGGCTGACGTTTCTGATGAGGATCGGAGCCTTTTTTCCAAAGATGTCTGTGTCTGTCATGCGAGTTTTTCCACGATTTTCGTTAGGATGTCCGTGATGCGGTCGCCGTTTTGTTTTGAGATGAGAACGATCTCGTCGTAATCAGGGGCCGATGCCCCTCCTATGCCGTTTGCGAAGTTGTCGACCAGGCACAGTGCGGCCACAGGGATGGATAGTTCGTTTGCAAGGGTGAGTTCGCTTGCGACGGTCATTCCGACCACGTCGGTGTTTTGCGCAAGGAATTCGATCTCGGCACGGGTTTCGAATCTGGGTCCGCGTGTCTGGAGATATGTGCCGGCCCGGGCTTTGGGGACGATTTTTCCGAGCTCTTCACGGAGTGATCGGTCGATGGACGGCGGTGTGTGGACGATGTCGTTGTCGTGCAGGGTGGGGATCTCCCAGGGTGAGAGGTAATCGTCCGGGATGACGATGCTGCCTGGTGGGAGGTCGGCCTTCATGCTTCCTGTCGAGCCGATGACGATGAGTCGGTCGACGCCGAGGATCTTCATGGCGGCGAGGTTCGCCCGATGGTTGATGCTCTGGGGGGGCGTGCCGTTCTGGTGGCGGCTGATGAAGATGAACGAGCCTTTGTAGGCCTGGACCGGGCCAAAGGGTGTGGGTACACGGATCTTTTCGAGAGGGGCGAGTCGTGCCTTGAGGAGGGCTGTCCCCCCGATGATTCCTAACATAGTCTGAGTAGTATTTTCCGTGGAAGATATATAAGAGTCTGTTCGGCGGTGTGCCAATCCGTTGGACAGAATATATTAGAAATGCGGATGTCTAAAACGAAAAGTGTACGGATGGGTGTGGACGCATGAGACTGCACGAAACCGCGAACCTTTACAAAATAAGGGTGTTTGTCATAGGCAGACACATAAGAATTCCCACCGCGAATATTTACAAAATAAGGGTGTTGGTTGGGTGTGGACGCATGAGAATTTCCACCGCGAATTAGTCCAAACGGGCTTT